>NZ_JASBOF010000042.1:0-2165 GCF_039907195.1 Corynebacterium sp. c3Ub_189
GATCGAACCCCGGAACTCCTTTATCCCCGAGAGCTTTTCCAAGCCCTACACCACTCGGAGCAACCGCCTTATTGAACCAATTCTCAACCGTTTTTCCCGACACAACAGCGCCGTTTTCGGCACCCAAAAACGCCGAAACCTCGGCCACTTTTTCACCCCGAAGCCACACCGAAGCTGGCTGCTTTCCGTCCTCGGAATAGTACGAATCCGGCCCTCGATTCTCATCAACCGTGGACTGATAATAGGTCACAGAATGCGCGCCCATCTTCGCGATAGTCAGCACTCACGCCACCTCCTCTAACCAGCACGGTGAGCATCTGAACACCCCTAAGCACTTCTAGTGCAAATGTACCATGACCTAGAGCGCTTGCGCTCTAGTCGAGCGAGTCCAGAGGAGGAAAGGGCCAGTTGTTTCGACGGCTCTGGTTGTGTCAGGCAGTCGCTAGCGGTAGCTGCGAGCGTCAGGACGTGACAATCACGCGGGGAGAGGAAGTCGCGTGCGCGACTTCTGCGGCAGCACCAAACCACGGATGAAGGAGGCTCGGTTAAAAATGCGAACGCCGCCCATCCTCCGGGAAGGACAGAAGGCGTTCTTGCCAGCGGGGTAAGCAGAGCAATCGGGGTACATGATTCGCCCCTTTGCCAACACAACCACTAACCACGGCAGTCCATACCCCGGGACGGCTGCGTATATTTTTATGGCCTTGACGGCAGCAAAATTCAGTTTTAACTTAATATAAGTAAGTTGTTGTTTATGGATAGGAAAATTGTGAACACGCCACTGAAAACTGCCGCTTCCCTTCTGTCCGCCTTGGTCCTCCTTCCCGTCTTGTCTGGAACCGCTCAAGCAGAGACAGTGCAAGGAGCACAGGAAGAGCCTCAAACGATTATGGGCGGAAACTACCAAAGTACTGATCCAACGGCCTACAACTACCTTCCCAAAGGAAGTGATCCAGTTCCGAACACAGCGGATAGATCAGCATTCGGAGCAGCCACAATCAAAGGTTTTGGATTTACGTTTAATGGGCATAACTTCAAAGTTCCTGTAGTGAATCTTGAGCATGCAATTAAGGGTAAAGGCAACCACATAGAGTCTGAAAGTGCATCCGCGACGTTTTCTAACGGAACGATGTGCAACTGGAGAGTGGACTACCAAAACAGAGACGAACATGGAATCCATGCGACCCGTAAGGGCAAGACCCACAATAATTGCTCTCTTGGACACGTGCATGATGCCGGATTCAAAAACTTCGATGTCAAAAGCAATGCTGAGTGCGCACGTTTATTTGTAATGGGAGAATTTAAGGGAGAACAGTGCCACGCAATTCATCCTTAATGGCTCTGATGAAGATTGCGATCTTTATATCACTATCGATCTGTTTCGGGTATTTTATTGGCGGGTTAAATGCGATACACGTTGCTAAAGCCTTGGCTGAGGAGAATTCAACCTCATTATCGGACATTTCTCGCAGGTTAGAAAACGGATTTTTCTACTTTAGAGTCGCTGGAGTCTTTGCAGTCATTTTTCTCGCCGGAACTTATGCGGTTTGGCACAGAACCAAAATCTCCCGTAAATGAGAGCCTCACGGCCATCAGTCTTTTATTTATTCGACTACTGTCGTTCAGACGCATAGAAACGCAAGCAGTACCGAGAAGACATATGGTAGGGATGACGGGTCTCATAAGTAGATATACGACTGCTCGGGTTCCTCTCGCGGTAGAGAAAAGGGGCTACGTCCCCAGTGTGGGAGTATTGCGAAACCTCCGCGCGCGCATTAGCCTAAAAGTGACAGCACAGTTCATCCCTGAATTGCGGCTGCACAATAAAAAGGGCCCCAACCGACTGCTACTCGGTTGAGCCCCTCGGGCCTAAAGACCCACGTGAAGCATCACCGCAATGAGCCTCACGGTAGCGGTCACAACGTTGAGGACTCCGCTCACCAAGTTAAGGATTGCAGCTCCTTTGGTGGCGGGGTCTTTTCTTTTGCGACCGGGTGTATCCAATGAGTGCTTACCCATTGTCTACCTCCCTTTACGTCGTAGGGTTGTCCGCTCGCCTGAAAAAGGGCGCGCGGGACGACCCACGTCACGCGCGGGCCTTACCGCGCACCGACGAGGAAGCCACGCCCATCCTCCACCACTTACGGTGAAGGATGATTGTGAAC
>NZ_JASBOF010000043.1:0-1566 GCF_039907195.1 Corynebacterium sp. c3Ub_189
TTTGTTCTGAAATTTTTTTGTGGAGAGTTTGATCCTGGCTCAGGACGAACGCTGGCGGCGTGCTTAACACATGCAAGTCGAACGGAAAGGCCCTGCTTGCAGGGTACTCGAGTGGCGAACGGGTGAGTAACACGTGGGTGATCTGCCCTGCACTTCGGGATAAGCCTGGGAAACTGGGTCTAATACCGGATAGGAGCCATTTTTAGTGTGATGGTTGGAAAGTTTTTTCGGTGTAGGATGAGCTCGCGGCCTATCAGCTTGTTGGTGGGGTAATGGCCTACCAAGGCGGCGACGGGTAGCCGGCCTGAGAGGGTGGACGGCCACATTGGGACTGAGATACGGCCCAGACTCCTACGGGAGGCAGCAGTGGGGAATATTGCACAATGGGCGCAAGCCTGATGCAGCGACGCCGCGTGGGGGATGACGGCCTTCGGGTTGTAAACTCCTTTCGCTAGGGACGAAGCTTTTTGTGACGGTACCTAGATAAGAAGCACCGGCTAACTACGTGCCAGCAGCCGCGGTAATACGTAGGGTGCGAGCGTTGTCCGGAATTACTGGGCGTAAAGGGCTCGTAGGTGGTTTGTCGCGTCGTCTGTGAAATTCCGGGGCTTAACTCCGGGCGTGCAGGCGATACGGGCATAACTTGAGTACTGTAGGGGTAACTGGAATTCCTGGTGTAGCGGTGAAATGCGCAGATATCAGGAGGAACACCGATGGCGAAGGCAGGTTACTGGGCAGTTACTGACGCTGAGGAGCGAAAGCATGGGTAGCGAACAGGATTAGATACCCTGGTAGTCCATGCCGTAAACGGTGGGCGCTAGGTGTGAGGGTCTTTTCACGACTTTCGTGCCGTAGCTAACGCATTAAGCGCCCCGCCTGGGGAGTACGGCCGCAAGGCTAAAACTCAAAGGAATTGACGGGGGCCCGCACAAGCGGCGGAGCATGTGGATTAATTCGATGCAACGCGAAGAACCTTACCTGGGCTTGACATACACTGGATCGCTGCAGAGATGTAGTTTCCCTTTGTGGCTGGTGTACAGGTGGTGCATGGTTGTCGTCAGCTCGTGTCGTGAGATGTTGGGTTAAGTCCCGCAACGAGCGCAACCCTTGTCTTATGTTGCCAGCATTTGGTTGGGGACTCATGAGAGACTGCCGGGGTCAACTCGGAGGAAGGTGGGGATGACGTCAAATCATCATGCCCCTTATGTCCAGGGCTTCACACATGCTACAATGGTCGGTACAACGCGCAGCGACACTGTGAGGTGGAGCGAATCGCTGAAAGCCGGCCTTAGTTCGGATTGGGGTCTGCAACTCGACCCCATGAAGTCGGAGTCGCTAGTAATCGCAGATCAGCAATGCTGCGGTGAATACGTTCCCGGGCCTTGTACACACCGCCCGTCACGTCATGAAAGTTGGTAACACCCGAAGCCGGTGGCCCAAACTTGTTAGGGAGCCGTCGAAGGTGGGATCGGCGATTGGGACGAAGTCGTAACAAGGTACCCGTACCGGAAGGTGCGGGTGGATCACCTCCTTTCTAAGGAGCTTTATTGTGGGTGCAGTTGCACC
>NZ_JASBOF010000044.1:0-1558 GCF_039907195.1 Corynebacterium sp. c3Ub_189
AGCCCCACACACAAACAACTTGACGCTGATAATGGGAATACAGGATCGGAACCACGTGGAATGACCCACTTCTTGACTGGCCATGATCTCCTCATGTGCCTTCAGCGTGATCTGTCTTCCATGTTAGTTCCGACCCTGTACCGCAATCTGGTGAATCCGCCCATGACCTTATAGGAGCGTGACGTCTCCACCGTGACCACCCCGGCAGGTGTCTAGTGTAGTCGTCCCATCAGCGTCTTGTCTGCCCGGAAACCCCGGATCGCGGGTCACCCGCACGTTTGCTCACAGACAGGACCTGATCCCCAATGTCTACCACTTTCGACTGCCCCACCGGCCCCGTTGCCGGAATCGACACCCACACCGATACCCACACTGTTGCCGTTATTTCGGACACCGGCCGGCACATCGCCACCGACACCTTCCCCGCCACCAACCCTGGCTACGTGGCGATTTCAGAGTTCATGGCAACCTACGGTGTCACCACCGTCGGTGTGGAAGGAACCAGCTCCTATGGAGCAGGCCTGACACGCCACCTTCGCACCCAGAAATACTCAGTCGTAGAAGTCTTACGCCCTACCCGGGCCGTTCGACGCCGGGACGGCAAATCAGACCCCGTTGATGCTGTCGCTGCCGCCCGCCAGGTGCTCACCGGGGAAGCCTTAAGCATCCCGAAAGACACTTCCGGGCCAGTGGAATCCCTCCGTGGGTTGCAGATCACCCGCCGTCAGCTCGTGATGACAGCAGCGAAACTGATGACAACGATCAAATCGTTGCTGGTCACAGCACCCGATGAGATTCGACGCCGCTATAGTGCGATGTCCACATTGGTCATGGTGGAGGCCTTGTCCCGGTGCCGACCATCAGCTGACCTGGCCGACCCCAGAAATGGGGTGCTCCTCGCGTTGAAGACATTAGCCACCACCTATCGTGATTTACAGAAACAGGGTACGCAGCTGGAAAAACACATCAGTATCCTGGTTGAGATGATCAATCCGCATGTGACCTCGATATTTGGGTGTGGTTCCGTGGTGGCTGCTGATCTGATTGTCAGTGTGGGGGATAATCCAGGCCGGATTCACTCCGAGGCAGCATTAGCTCATCTGTGCGGGGCCGCACCGATTCCGGCTAGTTCTGGACGGACTCATCGGCACCGTCTCAACCGGGGTGGTGATCGTCGGGCGAATTCTGCGTTGCATCGGATCGCGTTGGTGCGGATGCATCATGACCAACGCACCAGGGACTACGTAGCCAAACGCACCAAGGAAGGATTGTCGAAAAAGGAGATCTTACGGTGTCTGAAACGCGCCATTGTCAGGGAGGTCTACCGGGTGTTGTGCTTGGGTCAGGCCGTTCTTCCAACGGGCCAGGTAGAGGTTGATGAACTCAAAGCTCGACGGATCGAGAGGCAGTTATCGCAAGCCCAGGTTGCTGAAAAACTCGGGTGTGCCCCGGCGAGAATCAGTGATATCGAAACCGGCAAGCGCCCTTTGCCGGAGTTGAGGTTGGCTTATGAAGAACTTCTCAAATCAGCTTGACACAACATAGGAGCATCACGCTC
>NZ_JASBOF010000045.1:0-1437 GCF_039907195.1 Corynebacterium sp. c3Ub_189
GGTTGCGTCCCCTAACGTGGTGTATCTGTAGCCCGCGGTAAGTCTTGTGCCGGTGTGCATGAAGGCGACCATCGCGGGTACCTTTCGAATCAACTCTTACCTATCCTCGAAAGGAAGTACCCTGCGATGGCCGCTGACCCTCATCATATCGATCCGACCGCGTATCTCGAAGAGCTGCTGACTCAAGCGTCCCCAGATTTGATGCGCCAAATGCTCACTGACTTCATCAACCAGATTCTTTCCGCCCAAGCAGACACCGTCTGCGGGGCTGATTACGCCACCGTGTCAGCCGAGCGCACCAACACACGTAATGGCTACCGTCATCGCCAACTTGATACCCGAGTCGGCAGCATTGATGTGGCAATCCCGAAGCTACGCACCGGCGCATTTTTCCCTGACTGGCTGCTAGAGCGCCGCAGCCGCACCGAGCGTGCCTTGACCACAGTCATCGCCACCTGTTACCTGAAAGGAGTCTCCACTCGCAGGATGAACGACCTGGTGGCCACCCTTGGGATCAACAACTTGTCGAAGTCTCAGGTCAGCCAGATGGCCAAAGAACTCGATGACATGGTCGATGACTTCCGCACCCGCCGGCTTGACCAAGGCCCCTACCACTTTGTCTCCTGCGACGCGCTGACAATGAAGGTGCGGGAAGGAGGACGTGTCGTAAAGACCAGCGTGTTGCTGGCCACAGGTGTCAACGCTGACGGCTACCGAGAGCTTTTGGGCATGCAGGTTGCCACCGCGGAATCTACCGCGTCGTGGACCGGGTTCTTTCGGGACCTCATCGCCCGTGGCCTGACCGGGGTATTCCTCGTTACTAGTGATGCCCATCTTGGTATTCAAGCAGCCGTGGGTGACTGCCTGCCGCAGGCTAGTTGGCAGCGGTGTCGAACGCACTTCGCGAAGAACCTCTCGGCCCAGGTTCCCAAAACCCAATGGCCGACTCTGTCAGCGATGTTTCACACAATCTTTCAGCAACCCGATGCCGCTAGTGTGTGGGCCCAAGCTCGTGAGGTTATTGAATTCTGCCAGCAGAAATTCCCTCACGTTGCCACCTACCTCGAGGAGTGTCTCGACGAGCTGTTGGCGTTTACCGCTGCGCCGAGAGCGGTGTGGACCAAAATCTGGTCGAATAACCCCACTGAACGGCTCAATAGGGAGATCCGCCGGCGTACCGATGTCGTAGGAATCTTCCCAAACCGAGACGCTGTTGTGCGCCTTGTTGGGGCGGTGTTGGCCGAACAGCACGATGACTGGATCCAACAGAAGCGTTATATGTCACTGACCAGCCTGGCACAGACCAAAGAGATCATCGCCGCTGGGGTCATCGACGAGGACCGCGACAACAACCAGGAGATCGCCGCGTGAATACCCTCACCCCTTATCCCCGAGATGGCCCCTAAACCACCGCCATGAAACTAACCCCAGATTCGA
>NZ_JASBOF010000046.1:0-1433 GCF_039907195.1 Corynebacterium sp. c3Ub_189
TGAACTGCTCCCCATTAGTTGGACTGAGAAATCAGTTGCCAACAACTAGTGGGGAGCATTTTCTTTGAGAGCACGTAGTTCGCTGAGTGAAGTTCAGCGTGAGCAGTTAGTGGAGCTTTTCGAGCAGGGAATGGGTTGCCGAGCCGCTGCTCGTGTTGTCGGTGTCTCGAGAGACGCAACGCGTAGACTTTATCGCCGTTTCCAACTGCGTGGCAGACTATGTCTCGTGGAGAAACCAAACAAGCAGCACTACTCCTTCGAGGCGAAGAAGGAAGTTGTAGAACGTCATCTTGCGGGTGAGTCGATGATGGATCTTGCCCGAGAGTTCAATCTTTCATCCGACCGCCTCGTCAAGGACTGGGTGGCTAAGTGGCGCAGAGGCGGCGACGAGGCTCTGCGCCCGAAGCCGAAGGGCAGGCCCAAAGGATCGGCTGCGCCGAAACGCCTCACGGAAGAGGAAAAGCTTCGCCGCCAGGTTGAGCGGCTGGAAGCGGAAAACGCCTACTTAAAAAAATTGCGAGACTTGAGGAACCAGGGACACGCCTGAAAGCCCAGGCAATCGTCATCCTCAAGTCACACCACCGCTTGGACTACCTCCTGGATGCGGCCGGCATGGCACGCTCGACATTCTTCTACCACCAAAAACGACTCACCGCACCGGATAAACATGCCGAGCTCAAACAAGCGATCCGGGACAGTTTTCAGCGCAACAAACACCGCTACGGCTACCGGCGGGTACTGCTCGACCTGCGTAACCAGGGCTGGGTGGTCAACCACAAACTTGTCTACAAGCTCATGCGCGCCATGGGCTTGAAAGCCAAGATCCGCCAGCGCAGGCCCTACATCTCCTACACTGGCACAATCAGCTACATCGCTGAGAACGCACTCGAGCGCAACTTCACCCCCGATAGGCTCAACACTGTCTTCGTCAGCGACGTCACCGAGTTCAAAGTCGCTGGCCGCAAGGTGTATCTCTCACCGGTGATGGACCTGTTCGACCGCTCAATCGTCGCCCACACAGTGGCCACATCGCCGTCTACGGCGTTTACCTCGGCTTCGTTGGCGCAGGCGATCAAAGCGTGTGCTCCAGAGCCGGGCTGGATGATCCACACCGATCAAGGATTCCAATACAAGCACTCATCATGGCGCACCCTGATTAGCCAGCACCAGGGAGTCCAATCGATGTCACGCAAAGGCAACTGCTACGACAACGCGGTCATGGAGAACTTCTTCGGCCACCTGAAAACCGAGATGTACCACGGAGAAGCCTTCGACACCGTCGCAGAGTTCAACCAGGCAATCGACGAGTACATCCGGTGGTACAACACCGAACGCATCCAACAACGACTCAAGGGTCTAACCCCGATGCAATATCGAAATCAGACCCTTGAAGCCCTAACCGCCTAGAATTAAACCAGTCCAACTTTCGGGGG
>NZ_JASBOF010000047.1:0-1374 GCF_039907195.1 Corynebacterium sp. c3Ub_189
GGGTTTATAGGTATTTGTCGAAGCGGTCGGGGTAGGCCACGGCCATTTGGTTGATGGCTTGTTTCCAGCCGGATACTCGGGCTCCTTCCATGAGTCTGCCGGCTGTTCTTGAGACTCGTTTACCTTGCTTTGCTCTCTTGGCGGCTCGCTTGTCTTCAATATTGCAGATCATCAACCACAGCGTCTTTAGGGCTGATTCATCGTTGGTGAACTGCACCCTGTTGCGAGTAGCTTTACGCAGCTCATTGTTAAAAGATTCAATGGAGTTCGTCGTATAGATCACCTTCCTAGCTGCTGGTGGGAACTGCAGAAACGGGACAAACCGCGCCCACGCGTCCTGCCAGACCTTGACTGAGCGGGGATACTTCTCACCCAGCTCGGAAGCCTCGAATTCGGCTAAAGCAGCCCTAGCTGTGGACTCGTCTGTGGCGGTGTAGACCTTCTTCAACGCGGCTGATACAGCCCGGCGATCCCCGTAGGCTACCCACCGGTTCGCGGCACGTATCAGGTGCACGATACAGGTTTGCACCATAGAGTTCGGCCAGGTTGCCTCGACTGCTTCTGGTAGGCCTTTCAGCCCGTCACAGCAGACGATAAAGACGTCTTTGACACCACGGTTAGAAAGATTGGCGCATACCTGCGCCCAAAATGAAGCGCCTTCTTCTTTGGCAATCCACAATCCTAAAATGTGTTTGATGCCGTCAAGGTCCACACCGATTGCCATGTACGCACTCTTGTTGACTACCCGGCCGCCATCGCGGACTTTAATGCGCAGCGCGTCCAGGAAAATGACCGGGTAGAACTCATCTAGCTGGCGGTTTTGCCAGACCATAACCTCATCCAAGACGGCGTCAGTAACCGCTGAAATCGTCTCATGGGAGATATCAACCCGCATCGCCGTTGCCATGTGGTGCTGGATATCCCTGATTGTCATCCCACCGGCGTACAAGCTGACAATCATGTCATCGACATCAGTTAAACGTCTCGAGCCTTTAGGGACCATAGTTGGGATAAACGTCCCAGTCCTGTCTCTGGGGATATCCACGGTGACCGGCCCGTAGTTAGAATCCACGGTCTTTGTGTACGACCCGTTGCGGTGATTGTCTGTCCCAGCTGCAGCTTTGCCGCTCCTATCACCAGACTCGTAGCCGAGGTGGGCATCCATCTCGGCATTCAAACCCCTAGTAATCGAGGCTTGCAGCATGCCGCGAACCAGGTCATTGGCATCCGTTGTGGACGTGCCTAGGTCGTCAATCAGTTTCGCGATTTCAGGGTTAGCAAGAAGCTTCTTTTCAATCGCATCAATCTTGGCCTTATCGGCCGGATCTCGTCTCGCCACAGTAGTCATTCTGGCTTATCTCCTTATGCGGGATC
>NZ_JASBOF010000048.1:0-1362 GCF_039907195.1 Corynebacterium sp. c3Ub_189
CTGGCTCGGCGTGTCGCGGGGGTTAGATTTGGCCTTTTTGAATGCCGATTGAGTGGGTGTAGTCGGTGTCGATAGCGTTGTCGTAGAGGGCTGGTCGTCCTGTTTCGTGGTCGGCTTGGTTCTCGGTTTGGGTCAGGGTGGATACTTTGGCGAGTTGGCCCTGGCCCCAGTCGGACTGCCTGGCGATTCGTACTGGATCGTCAGGCAGTTCCGTTTTTAAGTAGAGCCACCAATCCAGCATGCGGCGTTGTCGTTCGCCTGATCTGCCGCGGTGGGTTCTGGCGAGCAGTTTGAGCTGGGCGTTGATGCCGCCTTCTAAGCTGTTGGTGGTGGATTTGATCCGCTCGGGCGCAAGGACTCCTGCTGGCGGGTTGAGGTAGACAAACAGCATCTCGGACCGCCAAAGATGGTTGAGGCTGTTGTAGGCCTTGCGCACGTTGTGGTGGGTCCACACGCGGGTCCATGCACCTGTTTTGGGGTCTTTGATCATGGTTTTCTCGTTCATCCATTCCCGGTAGATCGTTGAAAACTCGTGCAGTTGCACACCCCACGCGGCGGCTTCATCCAGTGTGGTGATCCGGGTCAGTTTCAGCGCAAGTCGGTAGATGGTGCGCCCGGCATCGGTGCGTGGGTTGGTGGTGGTGTAGCGGCGGACCACGCGTTGGGCGTGGACGAGGCAGCGTTGAATTTTCGTAGTCGGCCAGCACTTTTTGATTGCGCTGTATGCGCCTTGGCCGCCGTCGATGACGGCGATGAGTGGGGCTTCGATGCGTTCAAGCAGCAGTTGGTAGTCGCGGGTGGTTTCGTGTTTGCACCAGTGCCAGGCGATCACGTGGTCGATGGTCGCCGCGACGATCAGGCAGCCACCGGCGGTGTAGGTGCCATCGAGAAATACCTGGTCGTAGATCCGCTTGTGGTGGCCGGCGGTGGGGTCAGGCACATCAACGAGCCAGCACCACTTGAAGCGCCGCTTCATGGTGGCGCGGCTAACACCGTTTCGTTTGGCTAGGTCGTCGAGTGATATTGCGGTGGTGCAATGCTCGATGAACTGGGTGAACACTGCCGCGTTGGTGATGTCGTTTCGACGTTTGACGCTGGAGGCGCCGCATTGTTTGCAGCGCCATCTGGTGGTGCCTTTGCTGGTGGTGCCGTTGCGTTTCATTTCACCGCCGCAGTGGCAGCGTGGTTGGTTCTTCGACATTGCGACACCACACCACGCCGCGCATAGCACATCACGGCTGCCACACCGAGGATTTCCCGTCGGGGGCTAGATATATGCTTCCGGAGCATATACTTTCCGGAAACCTACAGGTCAATCCGTGAAAATCCGCGATTCCGGACACACTTTTTGACCCTTAACCC
>NZ_JASBOF010000049.1:0-1323 GCF_039907195.1 Corynebacterium sp. c3Ub_189
TGAGGTTACCCTCGTTTAGTGGACACCCTATTTGTGCGGATCTTGTGTCCGTAGGAGAGGATGTTCATTGTGAGTCAACAGCGCAAGAAGTACACGCCGGAGTACCGGCGTGAAGCCGCGAACCTTGTAATCGAGTCAGAGCGCCCGATCGCTCATGTGGCTAAGGAGATTGGCGTCTCCGCCGGGCTTTTAGGCCGGTGGGTCAAACTCGAGCGTGAACGCCGAGGGGCCTCGGATGGGATGAGTGAGGCTGATCTTCGTGCTGAGAATGCTCGTCTGCGCCGTGAGTTGGCGGAAGCCAAGATGGATAATGAGTTCTTGTCAAAAGCGACAGCCTTCTTCGCCGCGAAGCAACGCGAGCAGAAAAGTTCGAATTGATGCAGCAGGAGAAGGCAAACTACAGCATCAAACGCATGGCACGGCTATTAAAAGTGTCTCGGTCTGGATACTACAAATGGGCTGATACGCAGCAGAAGCGACTATCTGGCGAAAATGATCGTGCTGCATTTTACGATGGCGTTGACCGAAAGATTCATCAGATTTGGAAAGACTCCGATGAGGTTTATGGTGCTCCGCGGATCACCGCAGAACTTACCGAGCGCTACCAGATCACCCTGAATCGCAAGACTGTGGCTAAGCGGATGCGCATGATGGGCATTGAAGGGATTTCACCGCGTGCCTTTGTCCCGGTGACAACGATTCAATCCAAGCGTAAGTCAGCTCTTCCTGACCTGGTCAAGCGCATGTTTGATACTGGTGAGCTCAACCGAGTGTGGATGTCGGATATTACCTACCTACGCACCAGCGAGGGATGGTTGTACTTGTGTGCGGTCCGCGACGGCCATTCCCGCAGGGTGCTGGGATGGGCAATGGATAGCGTTCAAGATACATGCCTGGTCGAACGGGCCCTGCGGATGGCACATACACTGCGCGGGGACGTTCCTAATGGGCTGGTGTTCCACGCTGACCGCGGAACGCAATTTACCAGCGAGAAGCTCTGGGAAGTCTGCCATAACCTGGGCATTGCTCAGTCTGTGGGGCGTACTGGTGTGTGCTTTGATAACGCGATGGCTGAGTCGTTCTGGTCGACGCTTAAAACCGAGTTCTACGACCGCAAGCGTTGGCCAACCCGTGATGCCGCGCGCAAGGCCGTTGCCTACTGGATGGAAGTCGTTTACAACCGTCGGCGCCGGCACTCTGCACTAGGGATGGTCAGCCCCGTCGACTTCGAGAACCACATTGGTCTAACCACCAGCAGAAAAGAAATAGCTGCCTAACCACTAGGTAGCTCCACTACGTGTCCACGATTTGCGGGCAACCCCA
>NZ_JASBOF010000005.1:0-146970 GCF_039907195.1 Corynebacterium sp. c3Ub_189
TTAGTACCTTTGCCTTTGCCTTCGCCTTGGTGCTGCTGTCGGGTCTATCGACCTCGATTGGCGGCGCTTTGGCGGTGGGAAGGCGCCAGCCGGGGCCGGCTTTTATGGCCGCTGCACTGGGGCTTTCGGCCGGCGTGATGCTGTATGTCTCCTTTATGGAGATCCTGCCGGAAGGCATTGCGCAGCTTTCCGACGCCCTCGGCGAGGAAACCACCGGCACCTGGGCCGCCGTCGGGGCGTTCTTTGCTGGCATCGCCGTCATCGCCATCATTGACCGGCTCGTGCCGGAGGAGATTAACCCCCATGAGCCGGCCACCACGGCCGAAGAAGCCCGCCGCAAAAAGCTAATGAAAACCGGCGTATTTACCGCCTGCGCGCTGGGCCTGCACAATTTCCCCGAGGGGTTTGCCACCTTCCTATCCGGCCTGGATTCTAAGGAAGTTGCGGTGCCGGTGGCGGTGGCCATCGCCATTCACAATATCCCGGAAGGCATTGCGGTGGCTGTTCCGCTGCGCGAGGCCACTGGCTCCCGCAAGAAGGCCTTTTGGTGGGCCACCTTGTCTGGCCTGGCCGAGCCGCTCGGCGCGCTCATCGGCTTCGGCCTTCTCTTGCCGGTTATTGGGCCGGCGACGATGGGCATTAGCTTCGCCGCCATCGCCGGCATTATGGTCTTCATCTCGCTGGATGAGCTATTGCCCACCGCTGAGGAGACCGGCGAGCACCATCACGCTATCTACGGCTTGATTGCCGGCATGGCCGTGATGGCGGTTTCGCTGATGCTATTTATGTAGCCCGGCTATGCAGCCGGGCTACGGCGTTTTAAGCCTCCGCCGGCTGGGCGGAGGTGGCCGAGGTCTTGCCAAAGGAGGCCTTGACCGCCATCACGATGGTGGCAACGACTACGCCAAACACCAGGCCGCAGACCATGGAGATACCGGTATCTGCCAGCCACGCCAGGGCACCGTTGGAAATATTTTCGGTCACGGAGGCAATGAACTCGTGTGGCTGATCCATACCGAATTCGTGCAGGCCCTTGACCACGATATGGCCGCCGACCCACAGCATAGCGGCGGTACCGATGACGCCGATGATATCGAGTACGATCGGCATGCCCTTGACCAGAGCGGTGCCGATGGTGGAGTTGCCATTGTGGCGCTTATTGAGGGCTAAGCCGATATCATCCATCTTGACCAAGAGGCCAACGGCGCCGTAGACACCCAGGGTCAGCATGATGCCGACGAAGATGAGGGCACCGAGGCGCATCCAGAATGGCTCGTTGATGACCTCATTCAAGGAAATGACCATGATCTCAGCAGACAAGATGAGGTCGGTGGTGATAGCAGACTTAACTAGGCTGTCCTCGGCCTCGGCGCCCTTTTCCTGGACTGACTCGGTCTCCTTTTCCCGGTGGGGGAGAACGTGGTGCAAGATCTTCTCCGCACCTTCAAAGCACAAGAAAGTACCGCCGCACATCAGGATGGGGGTGAGCGCCCACGGCGCAATCCAGGAGAGGATCATGGCGATGGGCAAGATGATAACGAGCTTATTGATGAGCGAGCCCTTGGTAATGCGCCAGATCATCGGCAGCTCGCGCTGCGGCTTAATTCCCTCCACGTATTGTGGGGTTACGGCAGCATCGTCGACTACCACACCTGCGGCCTTCACGGAGGTCTTACCCGCAAGGGCGGCCACATCGTCAACGCTAGAGGCAGCGGAGCGGGCGATCAGGGCGACGTCGTCAAGCAGGGCAAAAAGGCCACCGGCCATAAATTATCCTTCTGGGGTTAAGGTGATGTTATCGGACCACGTTAAGTGTATCCCCTGATGCGCCAGCCAAGCCATCGCATCATCGCCGCTGCGAGTAATGCCCTCGACCGCGGCAAGTGTGGTGTCGATCGCCTTCTCGGCGTCCTCGGCGGAAATCAAGCCGGCGGAGGTAGCGGCAGAGAGTTCATCAATATCGAGCACGGAAATGGGCTCGCCGCGCGTGGCAACCAGATCCACATAAAGGTCGCGGGTGGTCCACACCGCGCCATCGCGCTGGATTTCGGCCACATCAATATAAAAGTCCTGGTGGACGTCTACACCAGGGCGGAAATGGAAGATATTGGCGCGCAGGTTGAGATCGGGCAGCAGCCACGATTCCAGGTAGCCAAAGCGCGGGTGATCGGCGCCGCGCGCCATGTAGAGGCCGAAATCCGTCTCGGTGTACGTGTCGACCTCGCGCAGGAAACCCTTGGGGTCGGTATTGGTGTACTCGGCGGTATTAAAGGTCTCGCGCTTGACCGGATGGAGATCCGCCGGCATCTACTTCACCTCAAGGAAGGCGGCGGTGGGGGCAAAATTGCAGCGGGATTCCTGGGTGTTTACGCCGCCAGAAAGCAGTGCGATGACGGTGCCCTTGCCAGTCTGGGCGGTGCCGGACAAGGTGGTAGGGCCGTCTTGATTGATGCCGTTGTTATTCAGTGGGGTGACGCCGCTGCGCAGGGTGTCAAGGTTGAACCACTGCACGTTCATCCCGCCTTGTTCGCGTGCGGCCGGTGGGGTGCCGAGGGCGGTGAAGAGGAAGACGGTTTCGCCAGGCTTTGCTCCCGGTGCTGGCATTTCGGTGGGGCCAGGAACAGCGATGGCCGAGCCCATGGCATCGCTGGTGCCGCCAATGCAGTGTGCGGAAACTGTGGGCCAGTAGAACTGGCGGAAGTTCGGGTTATTGCCCTCTGGCATGGCTACGCCGCCCTTGCCATTGCCGCCGCCGGCGAAGAATGCGAGGCCCGACAAGATGGCGTTGCGAACATCCTCGGGAATCCAAGGTTGTGCCGCAAAAGCGCGGATGCGGTCCTGGGTTTCCTGATTGGGGCGGCCGAGCTCGTCCAGCGGGCTATGGGAGGATGCCTGCTGCACCAAGGAAGAAAGATCCGGTGCGGAAGCCTGCGCTGGGGCGACGAGGGGAGAGGCGAGGCCAATGAGCGCGGCCGTGGCAGCGGCGATATAACCGGTGCGGCTGGACAGGTGCCAGGTGGTGCGGGCGTGGCTCACGTTATCAATTCCTTGGGTGCGGTCTCGGGAAGGGCGGTTAAACCCCAGTTGTCACATTCGTAACAATATTACCTACAGTAACGATAGTGATGGCTGGGGGAGTGTCAAGTGCTCTGGCAATCTATAAGATTTTTCGCCCGTTCTATACGGTGCGCTACGGGGTAAAGCCATCCCCAATGCTGCACTTGGCCCTTTAAGGGGGTATCGTGGGAGCTCGTTCAAGATCAATTTCGCGCGCGCAAGCGCTGTAGATCCTCCGAAGGAGAACCCCACTAGTGAGTAATACCGAGTTCCGTAATGTTGCCATCGTCGCGCACGTTGACCATGGCAAGACCACCCTGGTCAACGGCATGCTGGAGCAGTCCGGCGCCTTTGGTGACCACGGTGAACACACGGACCGCGTCATGGACTCCAATGATCAGGAGCGCGAGCGCGGCATTACCATTCTGGCCAAGAACACGGCTATTCACCGCAAGGGCCTGGGCAAGGACGGCCAGGACCTGATTATTAACGTCATCGACACCCCAGGCCACGCCGACTTCGGTGGCGAGGTCGAGCGCGGTATTTCCATGGTGGATGGCGTTGTCTTGCTCGTCGATGCCTCCGAGGGTCCGCTGCCGCAGACCCGCTTCGTGCTCACCAAGGCACTGGAAGCCAAGCTGCCGGTTATCATCTGCGTGAATAAGACTGACCGCCCGGATGCCCGCATCGACGAGGTTGTCTCCGAGTCCCAGGACCTGCTGCTGGAAATCGCCGCCGGCCTGGAGGATGAGGAAGCCGCGGCCGCCGCCGAGGAGCTGCTGGACCTGCCGGTTCTCTACGCTTCTGGCCGTGCTGGCGTTGCCTCCACCGAGAACCCAGGCGATGGCAACGTCCCTGAGGGCGAGGATCTGCAGCCGCTTTTCGACGTCATCTATAACGTCCTCCCAGAGCCTTCCGCTACCGTCGACGCCCCACTGCAGGCGCACGTGACCAACCTGGACGCCTCCGACTTCCTGGGCCGTATCGCGCTGCTGCGTATCTACGCCGGCCGCATCAAGAAGGGCCAGCAGGTGGCCTGGATTCACTACGACGAGGATGGCAATCAGCACACCAAGACCGTAAAGGTCGCCGAGCTGCTGCGCACCGTCGGCTTCGAGCGTCAGCCGGCCGAGGAGGCCATCGCCGGTGACATCGTTGCTATCTCCGGCATTTCTGACGTCATGATTGGTGACACCATCGCCGATCCGGAGCACCCAGAGGCCCTGCCGCGCATCACCGTGGATGAACCGGCCATCTCCATGACCATCGGCGTTAATACCTCCCCGATGGCAGGCCAGGGCGGCGGCGATAAGCTCACCGCACGTATGGTCAAGGCCCGTCTGGAGCAGGAACTTATCGGTAACGTGTCCCTGCGCGTGCTGCCTACCGAGCGTCCCGATGCTTGGGAGGTCCAGGGCCGTGGCGAGATGGCACTGTCCGTGCTCATCGAGTCCATGCGTCGCGAGGGCTTTGAGCTGACCATCGGCAAGCCGCAGGTTGTGACCAAGGAAATCGACGGCAAGACCTACGAGCCATACGAGATCCTCACCATTGACGCCCCGTCCGAGCACCAGGGTGCTATCACCCAGCTGCTGGCCTCCCGCAAGGGCCAGATGCAGGCCATGGACGTGCGCGAGGGCGACTGGGTACGCATGATCTTCCGTGTTCCTGCCCGCGGCCTCATCGGCTTCCGCACCCAGTTCATGACGGAGACCCGCGGTGCCGGCATCGCAAACTCCATTTCTGACGGCCTGGATGTCTGGGCCGGCGAGATCAAGTCCCGCCCAACCGGTTCCCTGGTGGCTGACCGCACCGGCCAGATCACCCAGTACGCGCTGATGCAGCTGGCTGACCGCGGTAACTTCTTCGTCGAGCCAGGCGCTGAGGCTTATGAGGGCATGGTCGTTGGTGCCAATAACCGCGATGAGGATATTGACATCAACATCACCAAGGAAAAGAAGCTGACCAATATGCGCTCCGCCACCGCGGATGCCACGGTCACCCTTGCTAAGGCACACACCCTTTCCCTGGAAGAGGCGCTGGAGTTCTGTGGCAACGACGAGTGCGTCGAGGTCGCCCCGGACGTTCTGCGCGTGCGCAAGGTGGAGCTTTCCGCTACCGACCGCAAGCGTGCTGCTGCTCGCGCGAAGCAGATGAATAAGTAAAAAGCCGCACCCTAGGTGGTGGTGATTGCCGCTGTCGTGGCCACCATCGCCGCAACCGCTGCCGCCTCCTCAACTACGGCCTTGACCGCAGAGGAGGCGGTTTTGTCGTACTCGACCTCTTCTTTGATCTCCTGAATGCGTGCCCGCATCTCGCGGCGCTTCATTCCCTCCGCGTCGTTTTTCAGCAGGGTATAGGCGCCGCTGACCTCGCGGAGGATATCCAGGATGATGACGTCATTGACCGTGGCTGGTCGCTGCGCCTCCAGGACTGCAACCAACCGTTCGCGCAGTTCCTTTTCCAGCTCCAGGTCCGTCATGATGTAGCGGTCGCCGCTAATCTGCCACCACTTGGCCTTTTCCACATCGAGCTGTCCATTCGCGTGGAAATCCAAGGCGATGATTTCCCGCGGGGTAAACCACGAAGCCTCCAACAGGCTCTGCATCCTGGTGGCCTTGTGCCGCTGCAGCTCTTCCCAAGCCCAAGCCAAGACGGGGTGCTCCGGGCGCTGTGGAGTAGTCTCTACCTTCTTTTTCTCACCGAGCTCTACGTGCCCGCCCAGTAGCAGGTCCGCGAGTACGGTGGCGCGCAGAGCGGCCTCATTATTGGACACCCAGTCTTCCTTCTTGCCGTTGTCCTTGGTCAGTAGAAGAAACATTTCTTGGCAGATGAGCATTGGGGTCTCCTTAATAGTTGCGGTCTGTGGCCAAGTCTAGCGCCAAAAATCTTCGTTTCGGCGGGGTGGAGGGACTAAAGTAGTCCGCGATGAAAAAGAATCCGGCTTCACCAAGGCGCGCGGCGTCGGCAATCGCAGCGGTACTCAGCACCGCCAGCCTTGCAATACTTAGCGCCTGCGCGGCTAACCCCGGCCCACCACCGGTGGTGGAGGAAAATTCCTCCGCGCTGCAAGAAGAACAGACCACCACCACGGCTACCCCGGACGAAGAGCAGCCGCAGGATGCTGACTCCGACAAGCGCCCCACCATCTCGGTGGGTGTGGACCCTCTGCGTGCGGGATTGAACCCGCACTTGGTGGCCAATAATTCCGAGCTGGTCGACCAGATTGCAGAACTGGTGTTGCCCTCGGCGTTCCACGACGGGCAAAGGGATGCCGATATCCTCGAATCCGCCTCTGAGGTCACCGCTCCTAAGGGCGTGGCGCAGCGGGTGCGCTACGTCATTGCCTCGCCCGCACAATGGTCCGATGGCACCCCCATTTCCGGCGCGGACTTTAGCTACCTGTGGAAGCAGATGACCACCACCGCTGGTGTGCGCGATCCCGCCGGCTACCACGCCATATCGGCCGTCAATACCTCCGATGGCGGCCGCGTAGTCACCGTGGACTTTTCCCAGAAGGTGAAAGATTGGCACCTGCTTTTCCATAATTTGCTGCCTTCCCACCTGCTGCAGGACGATAACTTTGGCTCTGCGTTAGCCGATAAGATTCCGGCATCGGCCGGGCGCTTCCTCGTCGATAGCGTGGACCGCGGCCGCGGAGTCATTACCTTGAACCGAAACGACCGCTTCTGGGGTGCTAATCCGGCCCAGGTGGACGTCATTCAGCTGCGCGAGGTACGCGATAGCACCCAGGCGCTCAATATGCTGCGCTCCGAGCAGATTGGTTTCGCGGACTTTACCCCGGATCAAACCTCGCAGGAGGCACTGGGTCTTTTAGGGCATGTTTCCGATAAGACACTGACCCGCCCGCGCCAACTGCGCCTGCACATGTCCACCGCGGATGGAGCGCTGGAAGAAAGGGCAGCGCGCCGCGGATTGGCCTCGCTGATTGATACGGACCAGGTCGCGCGCTTGGCCACCGGCCGCGCTTCCAACCTAGAGCCCGGGAATAACCCGATAAGCAAGGATGTGGATCTCACTGCGCTGCGCACCCGCGCTAGTAAGAAGCCGATTCGCTTTGCGGTAGACCCCACCAGCCCCACGGCCTTGGCTGCGGCCAATACGCTTTATGACGTCCTCGAAGCCCACGGGATCGCTGCCGAGGTGGTGTCCGAACGCCTGACCACGATCACCTCCAAGCTCCTGCCCGAAGGCGAGGTGGATGCGGTAGTGACCTGGGAGGATATCTCACTGAACTCGGTGTCCGCGGCGAATATCTTCAGCTGCGATGACAAACAGCCGCTCGCCGGCGACCTGTCCGGAATCTGTCCGGAGAACGCGGATGAGATTCGCGAGGAGATTTTGTCCGGAGCCATGAGCCCGAAGGAAGCGCTCGGACGCATTCGAGATGTGAACTCTAAGGAGGCCCTCTACGTGCCTTTGGTGGATGAGACGCGTATCCACGCGCTCGGGGAGGGTATTGTAGGCCCCGGCCAGAGCATTGATGATTGGGACGAGGGTCTTATCACCGCGCCCCGCTGGAGGATAGATGAAGACTAAGGACTTAACCGGCTACCGCGTGGTGGCAGTGCACGCCCACCCGGATGATGAAACCCTCTTTATGGGTGGCACCCTGGCCACTCTAGCCGCACGCGGCGCCGAAGTTTCCGTCATTACGCTTACCTTGGGCGAGGATGGCGAGGTCATCGGCGAGCCTTACCAAGGCCTGGCCGATCATGATCAGCTCGGCGGTTTCCGCGCCCGCGAATTGGCCAATGCCCTCGATGCGCTGGGCGTCAAGGGAGTTCAATTGGGCGGATTCGGGCATTTCCGCGACTCTGGCATGGCGGGTTCTCCCTCGCACGATAACCCCCGTGCGTTGGTCAATCGCATCGAGGAGGCCGCCGAGTTTCTCAGCGACGAGCTCGAAGCCATCCAGCCCCACGCCATCCTCACCTACGGGCCCGATGGCGGCTACGGGCACCCGGACCACATTGCGGTGCATGAGGCGGTGATGAAGGCGGCTGCGCCAAGCACGCGCATTTGGTACGGCATTTTTGAACGCGCCGCCAACTATGCCGGCTTGGACACCCTGGATGCGCCGGCCGGGTGGACCAAGCCCAGCCAGGAGTACCTAGACAATTTCACCAACGAGGGCGCCGATGTCACCGTCGCTCTTTCCGACGCCGCCCTTGACGCCAAGCGCTGCGCCATGCGCGCCCACGCCTCCCAAATCTGGGTGGCCGATGGCTCCACCACCCGCACCAACCCCGAGGCCGCCGTGGCCGCGCTGCACGAACCCGAGCAGGTGCCCGGGGCCTATGGACTATCCAATCTGCTGGTCATGCCCCTGCTGCGCGCCGAGTACTTCCAGCTGGGACAGGGTGAGCCGGCCGATGACCTGCTGGGCGGCCTGTAATGCGCACGGATTTTAGTCGCGGCGAGCAGGTCACCGGCCTAGTGTGGCTGGCCATCGGCGCGTTGCTATCGGTCTTCCTCGAGGTCATCTACCTCACCGCGCGAATTCCGCTATCCAATGGGGCGAGCGTGGCCTTTCCCATCACCATCCTGCTTGCGTGGTGGTTTAATTCCGTGCTTACCCGCACTGCCCGGCTATGGAGTCCCGCGCCGGCGGTCGGCGCCATCCCGCTCATCGTCTGGTGCCTGGGCTTTTTCGCCTTCATGCTCCTCGTACCGATGACAGGAGACATGCTCTTGGCCAATAATATTCTCAGCCTGCTCCTGCTTTTGGCCGGGATAGGCGGGGGCGTTTGGCCATTTTTCAAGCAGAAGTGACATACTATTAATCACCCCAAATCCGAGAAATCAGGAAGCTTCAAGGAATCTCCATGACTTATACGATCGCACAGCCTTGCGTTGACGTAATGGACCGCGGCTGCGTTGAGGAATGCCCTGTTGACTGCATCTACGAGGGCAAGCGCATGCTCTACATCCACCCGGATGAGTGCGTGGACTGCGGCGCCTGCGAGCCAGCTTGCCCGGTCGAGGCCATCTTCTACGAGGATGACGTTCCCGATGAGTGGCTGGACTACAACGACGCCAACGCAGCCTTCTTCGATGACCTGGGCTCCCCGGGCGGCGCGGCGGCCCTCGGCCCACAGGACTTTGACGTCCCGATGATTGCCGCGCTTCCGCCACAGAATCAGGAGTAAGACATGGCACGCACACCGCTAGGAAAGACGCTTCCAGACTTCCCCTGGGATTCGCTGGCCGGCGCCAAGAAGAAGGCCCAGGCCCACCCGGGTGGAATCGTTGACCTCTCGGTGGGCAGCCCCGTTGACCCTGTGTCCCCAGGCGTGCAGCTCGCGTTGACCGCAGCCGCGCAGAACTCTGGTTACCCGCAGACCGCCGGCACCCCGGAGCTGCGCGAGGCCATCGCCGCCGCGCTCACCCGCCGCTATAATATGCAGGTTGACCGCGTCCTGCCGGTGGTCGGCACCAAGGAGGCCATCGCCTGGCTGCCCACGCTTCTGGGCATGCGCGGTGAGACCGTCGCTTTCCCCTCGGTGGCCTATCCCACCTATGAGGTGGGCGCCCTGCTCGCCGGCGCCACGCCGCTGCGCGCGGATTCCGATTTCCAGGATGCCTCCCTGGTCTTTTTGAACTCGCCGTCCAATCCCACCGGCCGCGTCCTCAGCGTGGAGGAACTGCGCCGCATCGTGGCGTGGGCGCGGGAGACCGGCGCCATCATCGCTTCCGATGAGTGCTATATGAGCCTGGGGTGGAACGACGATAATCCGCCGGTATCCATCCTTGATCCGCGCGTGACCGATGGAGATAACACCGGGCTCATCGCCATGCATTCGTTGTCTAAGACCGCGAATATGGCCTCCTACCGCGCCGGCTTCTTCGCGGGCGATAACGAGCTCATCGCCGAGCTGCTCCAGCTGCGCAAGCACGCCGGCCTCATCGTTCCAGGTCCCATCCAGGCCGCCATGGTCGCCGCGCTAAACGACGACGACACCGAGGCGCTCCAGCGCAACCGCTACGCTTCCCGCCGTGCGGTGCTCATGCACGCGCTTGTCGACGCCGGCTTTACCATCGATCACTCCGATGCCGGCATGTACCTGTGGGCCACCCGCGGCGAGAATTGCCGCGATACCATCGACTGGCTTGCTGAGCGGGGCATCCTCGCGGCTCCGGGTGACTTTTACGGCCCAGCCGGCGAGAAGCACGTGCGCATCGGCCTCAATGGCACCGATGAGCGCATCGATGCCGCCGTCGACCGCCTCGCCGGTGCCTAATTCCGGCAGGCCTCCCAGCCGCGCGGGCATTTCGCCGCGCAAAACGGTCCTGCGCGGCCGCGTGCCCGAGGAAGGGGAGTACTTCGCCGCCCGTGCCGGCGATTCCCCGTTTCCACCCGGCACCGCGCTGCCGCCCGGCGCCGTGCTCCCGCACCCCGTGCCGGCGTGGTACCACCCCTCCGTTCCTCCGGAGCGCCCGATTCCTTTCGACTACTCCGTGGTCCACGTCGACCACGACCTCATCGTGGCCGATAAGCCGCACTTCTTGCCCACGACCACCAACGGCCGCCTCCAGCGCGAAACGCTGCAAACCCGCCTCCGCGTGGATTTTGGCGAAGACGACATCGTACCCCTGCACCGCTTGGATCGCCTGACCGCTGGCCTCGTCATCTGCTCCCGCAATCCCGACACCCGCGCCGCCTACCAGCGCATCTTCCTGGAGGGGAGTGCGGTGAAGAGGTATCGGGGCGTCGTCAAGCAGTCGCTTTTCGTAGACCGGGAAATCACCCTGCGCATGCACAAGCCCCGCGGGGCGCGCCAGGTGCTCGTCGCCCCCGACGGCGCGCCCACCTCCACGTTTGTGCGGGCCGCCGGCCGAGAGGTGACCATGTGGCCGCGCACCGGCCATACCCACCAGCTGCGCGTGCTGCTCAATCACCTCGGCCACCCGCTGCTTGGCGACGATACCTATCCCACCCCGCGCGAGCTCGACCTCTACGACTTCCGAACCCCGCTCGCCCTGCTCCACGAGGCTATAACTTTTATAGATCCTCTATCACATTCCGAGCGTCAATTTTTCAGTTCCCAGGCCTTAAGAACTACAATCGAGTAGTTATTTAATCACTGGCTAGAAAGGCGGCCCATGGCAGACCTCAGCGTGGCGCGCTTTGTGTCCAATTTTGGGCAGTTTCTCAAATTCGGCATCGTTGGCGGTTCGGGAACCCTAGTGAACTTGGTTGCTTCAGTCATCGCCAAAAAATGCGGCTGGGCGTTCTTCGAAGCGATGCCCAATGACCCGCTGGTCAACCTCTTCGGAACCCAATTTCACCTGCGCTGGTTCATGCTGTATTCCACCATCGCTTTCTTGGTCGCGAATACGTGGAACTACCAACTCAACCGCATGTGGACCTTCAAATCCGTAACTAAGGTTTCCTGGCTGCGCGGCTTCTTCCCGTTCCTACTTACCGGACTCGGGGCATTCCTCGTTTCCATTGCTATCCAGCACTTTTTAATGAATCCCACCTCTCCGCTGCATCTGCCGGCCGATATTCTGGATGATTCCACCGGCCTGCGCACTATGTATTACTGGGCAAATGCGATTTCTATCATCGTGGCGATGCCTATCAACTTCGTTATTAACAAGTTGTGGACCTTCCGCTCGGAGCCGAAGGCGACTCAGGTCGTCCACGAAACTGAACCTGCCTAGCCAGATCCGGGGCCGGCCTCACCCGCCTTGCTCCGAACCGCCCCAATTCCCCAACACCCTTTGGCTCCATCGCCCTTCGCGCTCACCAGCGCACGGCGATGGGGCTTTTTCTTGCTGCCGGTGAGCGCGAAGGGAGCGTCGGTAAGCAAAGCTCCCGTAGCGGTCACCGGCATGCCTTCGACGACGGTGGGTGAGCCTCTCGGTGAGCGTGAAGGGGCGGTACCTCCCCACGCGCTCACTGGGGCAGAAAACGCGGGAACCCGCCGTCCGCAGTGAGCGCGAAGGGCGGGGTGAGGGCCGAGAGGTTAGTCTTCGAGCTCGGCATCCAGGCGAGCCTGGTCGCGGCGGTGCTGGCGGCGACGGATGAAGGGGGTGAGGATTAGTACGGTGATTGCACCGACGGCGGTGCCGAGGAGGTAAGAGGCGGGGTTGTGGCCGTCGGCAGGCGCGTAGGCGTTATAGGCAATGCCGACGAACATGGCGATGAGCGGGATGAAGTAGAGGGCCATTGCGGTCCAATTTCGGCCCACCGGTGGGGTGGCGACGCGTTGACGCATCCACGCGGTGCCGATCGTGTTGCCCAGGATGGACGGTACGAGCGCGAGGAAACACAGCATGCTCATTCGGCCGGGGAGGACCCAGGCGAGGATTGCAGCGACGACGAGCTCGAGGAAGGGGATGAGAGTGATGGCAATTGCGCTGGCTTTGTAGAGCGTGTCGCGTTCGAATTCATCGCGAGTGGCGCGTTCAATTTCAGTTTGGGTGTAGTTGGCGATGGCGTTAATCATGTTGTTCGGCTCCAAAGATTTCTTCGACGGTTTTTCCAAGTTCGTGGCAAATGTCCAGCGCGAGGTGCACGGAAGGGGAGTAATTGCCCCGTTCGATATTGGCAATAGTCTGGCGGGAGACGCCGGCTTTTTCAGCGAGTTCGGCTTGTGATAATTCGAGCCAGCGGCGCCACTTGCGGACCATGTTGGGGTGCTCGGCCATCCGGACTCCTTTACTGTCTGTCTTGCTTACACGTCTTAATGTAAAGGATAGTTGTCATCTAGGCAAATGTCTCACACATAGATGCCACTTCCAGTAAGGCTGAGCTGCTGAGGTCGGAAGCTCAGGGTTGCGGCCTTTTAGCACCTCAATAGTGGCTTTGATAAGCAGGATGGCTTCGCTGAGGTGGTAGTTGATGTCGTCGGCAGTAAAGCGCAAGACCGTATACCCGTGGGCGACGGCCGCGTTTTGTTTGGAGCGGTCAGCTTGAAAGGCCACGCTGTGTTTGTGGTATTCCCAGCCATCGACTTCCACCAGGAGCCTTCCAATCCTGAGATCAAAGCGGTACCCAGCAATGAGAGCATTGTGTTCTGGGAAAATTCCTACAGCGCGCAGCTTTCTGCTTAAAGTGCACTCCGGTGGGCTATCCGCTCCAATCGCAGCGTGCCGGATCGTCTCCTTTAGAGACCTCGGGACACGCCGCATTCGCCGACTGTCCATTTCTAGACGGCCGGGTCCGTGCTTTCCCCGATAGTGTTCTTCCAAAAGAGGCCTGCACGCACGCGAAATCCTACGTGCGGCCCACAACGGTTGCACCACCGGAAGGCCGTTGACTTTGTGCGTGGCTTGAAGTCGCGAATGTGAAACGCGAAAGTTCTTTCCCTTCAAAGTGCGCGGTCCCTCCGCTTCCAGAGGAAATGTCAGCTGCCGGCCGAGGTAAATCTCCTGCGCCGTCTTTCCCGTGAAGTGGATGCGGCTGAGCCCATGCGCCAGTGCCCGCGCCACCGCCCAGGGCGTCCATTCATCGGTGTAAATCCCCCGATGCACGCGAAAGAGCTTCCCCTCGCGTACCTTGCGACGAATCGCATCTTTGCTCAAACCTTGCCCGCGTAGTTCCGCGGTAGTCCATTCCCCCATGGGGCTTAACCTAAGCGGTCGTGTTGGGCTGAAGCTACGCGCGTCGCGGCATCCTGTGGATAACCCGGGGTTCGGAGGCAATCTTCCGCTGCGTGGTTCGGATGGCTGTGGATAACTGCCCTTCGCGCTCACCGGCGGCCCCGGATGGCCCCGATTTGTGCTCCCCGTGAGCGCGGCGGGGGCCGTGGGCAGAGCTCGCCCTTGGCGCTCACCAGGTGATGAAAAAGAGAGACCCCGCCTTGTGCCGGTGAGCGCGAAGGGCGGGGAGTGGCCAAAGGCGGGGTGTGCAAGGGCGGGGCGTGGCCGAGGGTGGAGGGAAGGGGCGAGGTGAGCCCCTGGGATAAGGGGGCTAGGTCAGAGGCAGCGTCGAGGTCGGGTTGATGCCGCGAACCTTGGAATTGATGACGCCGGCGAGGGCGAGCACCGCGAACATGGCGGCGGCGGAGAGGAGTTGGGTACGGGCGGTGGCGTCGGTAAGCATGAGCACAGCGATGGCCGCAAAGAGGGCGAGGGCGAACCAAGTGAGGTAGGGGAAGGCCCACATGCGGATGGGGAGGGGATGGAGGGCCTCGAGCTGGCGGCGCAGGCGCAGCTGGCTGACGGCGATGAAGACCCAGACGATGAGCAGGGAGGCGCCGGCGGCGTTGAGCATGAAAGTAAGAAGCCAACCGGTATCGGCGTAGTTGAGCACGACCATGACGGCCGAGAGGAGGACGGACAGGCCGATGGCGGTGGTGGGAACGCCGTCCTTATTGGTGGTGGTGAAGATGCGCGGGGCCTCGCCGCGGGAGGCTAGGGAGTGCATCATGCGGGAGGAGGCGTAGATCTGCGAGTTGAAGGCGGAGAGTAGCGCGAGGACGATGACGACTTCCATGATGCCGGCCGCGCCCGGGATGCCGGCGCGTTCGAGAACCATGGTGAAGGGCGATTCCGCGGCCGTGGAGGCACCGCCCAGGATGGAATAGGGCAAGAGGAACGTGATGACCAGGACGGAGCCCAAGTAGAACACGGAAATGCGCAAGATGGTGGAGCGCACGGCATTGACCAGGGACTTCTCTGGGTCCTCGGACTCAGCAGAAGCGATAGCAACCACCTCGATGCCGCCGAAGGCGAAGGCCACTGCGAGCAGGCCGGCCGCGACGCCGCCGAGGCCATTGGGCATGAAGCCGTCCTCTAGGAAGACGGAGGTGCCGATGAAGGAATGACCGGGCAGAAGGCCTAGGATGAGCAGCGCGCCGATAATGAGAAAGGCCACGATTACGATGACCTTGATGAGGGCGAACCAGTACTCGAATTCGCCGAAGCTGCGCACGCGCAGCAGGTTGATGATGCCGAAGAGGACCACGCAAACGGCGGCGGGGATCCACGGCGAGACGTTGAACCAGGAGCCAATGAAGCCGGCCGCGCCGGTGATTTCGGCGCCAAGGACGGCGACGGTGGCTAGCCAATAAATCCAGCCCTGGGTAAAGCCCGCCCAGCGGCCGATGCCGTGTTCGGCGTATTCGGAAAAGGAGCCGGAGGCGGGGATAACGGTGCCCATCTCGCCCAGCATCTGCATCACCAAAATGGCCAGAAAGCCAGCGATGACGTAGGCGAGGAGCACGGCGGGGCCGGCGGCGGAGATGCCGACGCCGGTGCCCAAGAAAAGTCCGGCACCGATGGTGGAGCCTAGCCCCATCATCGTCAGGTGGCGGACCTTCAGACCAGAACCGAGGGTGGAGGAGTTATCAGTCACCCCTCCATCTTATTTTGCCCGATTGGTCTATAGGAATCGGGGGTATTAATTCTTGTGCAGCTCGTCGTTAAGCGCGACGGCCTCGGACTTCCACTCCACGGCCTCAACCGCACCGGAGACGGAGTTGCGGCGCAGCAGCATGCCGGAGGCGCCGGAGAGCTGGGAGCCCTTGACGTTCTCGCCATTATCAACGCCCAGTGCTTCCGCGACCTTGCCAAAGACGGTTACCTTGGTGCCGGCGGTGACGTAGAGGCCGGCTTCGACCACGGCGTCGTCGCCAAGCGAAATGCCAATGCCGGAGTTGGCGCCGAGGAGGCACCGCTCGCCAATGGAAATGACCTCCTTGCCGCCGCCGGATAGGGTGCCCATGATGGACGCGCCGCCGCCGATATCGGAGCCATCGCCCACGACGACGCCCGCGGAGATGCGGCCCTCCACCATGGAGGCACCCAGGGTGCCGGCGTTGAAGTTGACGAAGCCCTCGTGCATAACGGTAGTGCCCTCAGCCAGGTGGGCGCCCAGGCGCACTCGGTCTGCGTCACCAATGCGGACGCCGGACGGTACAACGTAGTCCACCATGCGGGGGAATTTGTCCACGGAGTAGACAACGACCGGGCCGCGGGAGGCCAAGCGGCCGCGCACCATCTGGAAATCGGATACGGCGCACGGACCGTAGTTGGTCCAGACCACATTATTGAGGTGGCCGAAGATGCCATCCATATTCAGGCCGTGCGGCTTGACCGCGCGGTGGGACAGGAGGTGCAAGCGCAGGTAAGCATCGTAGGTATCGACGGGGGCGTCATCCAGATCCTTGATGGAGGTCTCAACGGCAACGCGGGCCACGCCACGCTCCTCGTCCGGGCCCGCCAGCGCGGAGAACTGCTGGGGAACCTCCTCCAAGCGCTTGGTTTCGGTGGTCTCTACGTTCTTATCGGTGTGTACGGCCGGAAACCATACGTCCAAGACGGTGCCGTCATGGGTAATGGTTGCTAGGCCGCGTGCGGATGCAGAAGTCATGCCCGCTAGCTTAGCAACTACTTCCGCGCCCCCGCGCGCTGGCCGGTGGGAAGCACAAAGGACAAGATAACGAGCACCGCAGCCAGGATGAGCACCGAGATGACCTGGTTGCGCGCGGCCGGATCAAAGAGCATCAGCAGGGTCAGTCCGGCCAGGGCGGCGGCCGTAACCCACGGAAGCCAGGGGAAGCCGGGTACGTGGATCTCGGTCAGCTCGCCGTTCTTGCGCAGCACGGGGTGCAACTTGATAAAGGACGCGACGATGAAGGCCCAGATGACTAGCAAGCACCCTCCGACCGCGTTGAAGAGGAATGCCAGAAGCCCCGGCGGGTTCCAGAACTGCAGGCCCACCGAAGCGAAGGCGAAGACCATGGACAACATGACTGCGTTGATGGGGGATCCGGCGCGGTTTTGCTTGAGGAAGAATCCCGGGGCGCAGTGGTCCTTGGCCATATCAAAGACCAAGCGAGAGGTGGCGTAAATCTGCGCGTTGAAGGCAGACAGCAGTGCTAGGGCGATAATCGCTTCCATGAAGCCGGCCGCGAAGGGAATCTTGGCGGCCGCTAGCACCAGGGTGAAGGGGGAATCGGCCGCGACATCGGCGTCCTGGATGGAGCTAAACGGCAGCGCCATGGTGATCACCACGATGGAGCCGATGTAAAAAATCATGATGCGCACGATGATGGCGCGCACCGCGGTGGCGACGTTGTGCGCCGGGTCCTCGGACTCGGCCGCCGCGATGGTCACCAGCTCGATGCCGCCAAAGGCAAAGGCGACGGCCAGCAATCCGGCGGCGAATCCAGGCATGCCATTGGGCAGGAAAT
The DNA here is from genome assembly GCF_039907195.1 of Corynebacterium sp. c3Ub_189. Lineage (NCBI taxonomy): Bacteria > Bacillati > Actinomycetota > Actinomycetes > Mycobacteriales > Corynebacteriaceae > Corynebacterium > Corynebacterium sp. c3Ub_189. Next base: position 17,229 of record NZ_JASBOF010000005.1, read on the forward strand.
TATCGGTGAAGCTGCTACCGGCCAAGGAGACATCCATGCCCGGCAGGATGCCCAGCGCCATAAGTGCGCCGATGACGAGGAAGGCGACGATGACTCCGACCTTGATGATGGCAAACCAGAACTCGAACTCACCAAAACCGCCCACGGCCGCGAAGTTGACCACCGCGAAGAAGGCCACAGCAATAAACGCTGGAATCCACGGGGCAATATCGAACCAGTTGGAAATGATGGCGGCCGCGCCGGTGATTTCGGCACCCATGACCATGATCAGCATGAACCAGTAAATCCACCCCATGGTAAAGCGCGCCCAGTGACCGAAGGCCTGGCCGGCGTAGGTAGAAAATGACCCCAAAGAGGGGCGGGCGGCGGCCATCTCACCAAGCATCCACATCACCAGTGCGATGAGCGCGCCGGCCACGGCATAGGAGATGAGCACGGAGGTGCCGGAAATCTGGATGCCGAGGCCGACGCCGAGGAAAAGACCGGCGCCTACGGCAGAGCCAAGGCCCATCATCGTGAGATGACGGGATTTCAATTGAGTGGCTTCGGCCATTGTTATCACCTTAGGGAGGACGAATTATTTGCAGTGAAGTGAACTTTACACAATGCGGTGAGCTGCGCGGAGCGCTAGCATGGCGCTTTGTGACTTTAGATCTATATGCAGACCCCATCGAACTAACCAAGGCGCTCGTGGATATTCCGAGCCCCTCCCACCATGAGGAGGCCATCGCAGACGCCATCGAAGAAGCGCTGCGCGGATTGGACGTCGAGGTTGCCCGCTACGGAAATACCGTGTGCGCCCGCACGAACCGCGGACTAGATTCCCGCGTGGTGCTCGCCGGCCACATCGATACCGTTCCGTTGGCAGAAAATGTACCGCATCACATGGAAACCTCTGAAGACGGGGTGGAGATTATGTGGGGCTGTGGCACTGTGGACATGAAGTCCGGCATGGCCGTCTACCTCAATGCTTTTGCCCAGCTGCACGAAGCGAACGAGCTAAAGCATGACCTCACCGTCATCGCCTACGAGGGGGAAGAGGTGGCTACTGAATTTAATGGTTTGGGCCACCTGCAAAAAGACCACCCGGAGTGGCTCGAGGGCGACTTCGCGCTCTTAGGCGAGCCCTCCGGTGCCATGGTGGAGGCCGGCTGTCAGGGCTCCATCCGCCTGCGCGTTACCGCCCACGGCACCCGCGCGCACTCGGCCCGCGCGTGGCTCGGATCCAACGCAGCACACAAGCTCGCGCCCATCATGAGCCGCATCGCCGCCTATGAGTCCCGCGATGTCACCATCGATGGCTGCACCTACCGCGAGGGCCTCAACATCGTCCACCTCGAGTCCGGCGTGGCCACCAATACGCTGCCGGATGAGGCGTGGATGTTTGTAAACTTCCGCTTCGCGCCGGACCGCACAAGCGACGAGGCGCTGGAGTACATGAAGTCCATCATCGGCGAGGAAGAAGATGTCACCATCGAAATCGATGACATCGCCCCCGCCGCCCAGCCTGGCTTGGGCCAGCCAGCGGCCAAGGCTCTTATCGACGCCGTCGGGGGCAACGTCCGCGCCAAGTACGGCTGGACCGACGTCGCCCGCTTCTCCGAAATGGGCACCCCGGCCGTAAACTTTGGTGCCGGCGACCCCGGGTTCGCGCACAAGAAGGACGAGCAGGTCCCCACCGCGCAGATCACCGAAGTATCCACCGCCCTCTTGAACTACCTGAAGGGATAGACCATGACCCCTGAGCAGATGCGCACCCTGCGCGGCCCGATGCTGCTGCGCACCGAAGGCGAGCAGGCCTCCACTTTTGACCAACGGCTCTTGGAGTCCGGCGCGGACCATGAGTGGCAGCACGCCGATCCATGGCGCGTCTTGCGCATCCAAGGCGAGTTCGTCGCTGGTTTCGATGCGCTTTCCAAGCTGCCGAAGGCCGTTACCGTCTTCGGCTCCGCCCGCACCACGCCGGAAGATGCGAGCTACCAGCTGGGCGTCGAGGTTGGCCGCAAGCTGGCCGAGCACTCCTATGCCGTTATCACCGGCGGCGGCCCCGGCATCATGGAGGCAGCCAACCGCGGCGCCCACGAGGCCGGCGGGCTCTCCGTGGGCCTGGGCATCGAGCTGCCCCACGAGCAGGGCCTTAACGAGTATGTGGATCTGGGCCTGAATTTCCGCTACTTCTTTGCCCGCAAGACGATGTTCTTGAAATACTCGCAGGCCTTCATCTGCCTGCCTGGCGGCATGGGCACGATGGATGAGTTCTTCGAGGTCATGTGCATGGTCCAGACCGGCAAGGTGACCAATTACCCCATCGTGCTCATGGGCACCGAGTACTGGTCCGGCCTGCTGGAATGGATGGACAACACGCTCGCGGCTAATGGCTATATTAACGAGGACGACCGGGAGCTTTTCCTGCTTACCGACGACCCCGATGAGGCCCTCTCCCACATCATCCAGCGCCACCAAGTCATGAGCGATAAGCGCATCAGGGAGCCGCGTTGAGCCTCGCGCGTGTGATGGCGATTGTCAATCGCACCCCGGATTCCTTCTATGACAAGGGCGCTACCTTTGACCTCGACCCAGCGTTGCGCCGTTGTGATGAGGTGATCGCGGCCGGTGCGTCGATCGTCGATATCGGCGGCGTCAAAGCTGGCCCCGGCAAGGCCGTGGACGCGGCGGAGGAAATCGACCGCGTGGTGCCGACCATCGAGAAGGTGCATGAGCGCCACCCGGATGTGCTCATCTCCGTCGATACCTGGCGTAGCGAGGTGGCAGAGGCCGCCATCGCAGCCGGCGCCGGCCTGGTCAATGACACCTGGGCCGGCTGGGATCCAGAGCTGATTGAGGTCGCCGGCCACCACCGTGTGGGCTACGTGTGTTCGCACACCGGCGGCATTACCCCGCGCACTCGGCCGCATCGCGTCCACTTCGATGACGTGGTGGCCGATGTCATCGCGGAAACCACTCAACTGGCCGAGCGCGCCGCCTCCCTCGGCTGCCCGGAGGATATGACCTTCATCGATCCGACGCATGACTTTGGCAAGAACACCTTCCACGGGCTCGAGCTCCTGCGGCGCATCGACGAGGTCGTGGCCACCGGTTGGCCGGTGCTCATGGCGCTATCCAATAAAGACTTCGTGGGCGAGACGCTCGACCGCGGAGTAGGAGAGCGCGTGGCCGGCACCCTGGCCGCCACCGCGTGGTCCGCGGCCCGCGGCGTGGCCGCCTTTCGCGTGCACGAGGTGGCCGAGACCGCCGATGTCATACGCATGACCGCCGCCATCCAAGGCGAGGTCGCCCCGCTAGCAACCACGCGAGGCCTTGCATGAACGTCTCCGTTATCATTCCAGCGCTCAACGAGGAGGGCACTGTCGCGGACGTCGTGCGCGCCTGCCTCGCCGATGAACCGTTTGAGGTGCTCGTCATCGACGCCGACTCCACCGACGCCACCGCCTCCCGCGCTGCCGCCGCCGGAGCGGACGTGCACAATTGGCGCGATATCCTTCCAGGGGAACCGCGCCCCGGGAAGGGGGAATCCCTCTGGCGCGGGGTTGCCGCGGCGAAGGGAGACATCGTCGTCTTTGTCGACGCCGACCTTGAATCCGCCGCACCCGGCATGGTCTCGGCCTTGGCCGCGCCCTTCGCCGACCCAGCGGTGGAGATGGTCAAAGCCCGCTACCGGCGCAGCCTCAACGGCCAGCCCACCGGCGGTGGCCGCGTGACCGAACTGACCGCCAAGCCGCTCATCAAGCAGTTCTTTCCCGAGCTCGCCCACATCGATCAGCCCCTTGGAGGCGAATACGCCCTGCGCCGCGCCACCGCCCTAGAACTGCCCTTCGTGGAGGGCTATGGGGTGGAAGCGGGGCTAATGGTGGACGTCGGCAAGCGGGGCACAATCGCACAGGTAGACCTGGGCACGCGGGTACACCGCAACCGGCCGCTGCACGAGCTGGCACCGATGGCCGAGGTGGTCACCCGCACGCTGCTCGCCCGCGCCGGAGTCATCGCGCCCGTTGCTCAACGCCCGCCGCTAAAAGGTAAGGTTTAAGCCATGCTGTCTTGGATTATGCTCCTCCTTGTTCTCATCGCCCTGACCGTCATCGGCACCTGGGTATGGGGTTCCATTTTTGGCCGCGGCGAGGTTATGCACCCGCTCGACGAGCCGCAGAAGGTGCGCGAAAATAACCGCGCCGCACTCCGCGAAGGCCGCCTTGACCAGGTGAAATTCGAAGTAGTTCCCCGTGGGTACCGCCAGGATCAGGTGGACGATCTCCTCGCGCAATTGGAGGAACAACTATCTTCCGCGCAGAAAAGGTCTAAGCTGGAAGGAAAAGAAGTTAACTAAAAGGAGACTCACTATGGCAGCAATGAAGCCGCGCACCACGGGCGGAGAAATGGAAGCAGTAGAGGAGTCCCGCAAAATTGTCATGCGCATCCCCTCGGATGGAGGCGGTCGCATCGTCATCGAGCTGAGCAAGGACGAGGCCGCCGAGCTCGGTTCTCTGTTGACCGAGGTTTCTAGCTAGTCTAGGTACATGCTTTCTCATATCGTCGACATACTGGCCGATCCCAACGATGGCACCGCGCTTTCTGGTGCCGATGATTTCTCTCGCCTCGTTTCGGAATCCGGCCACTCTTATGATGTGGCCAAGCAGGGCTACGTCACCCTGGCAGCCGGCGCCGGACTCAAGCACAAGGGCGATGACATGGATATGGTCAACGCCCGCGAGACCTATTTGGCCATGGGCCACTTCGCGCCCTTCGTCGAGGCGGTAACCGGGGCCGTCCAGGACGCACTGGATTCCGCCTCCTTGGCCGAGTCCACGCCCGCCTCCCTCCTCGAGGTGGGTGCCGGCACCGGCTACTACCTGGCGCATACTCTGGACTCCATCGCGGAGGCCCGCGGCGTCGGCCTCGACATTTCCCCGCACGCCGCGAAGCACTTGGCTAAGTGCCACTCGCGCGTCGGTGCCGTCGTGGCCGATGTGTGGGAGCGCCTGCCCATCCGGGATGAGTCCGTCAACGCAATCTCCGTCGTCTTCGCCCCGCGCAATCCCGCCGAGTTCCAACGCGTGCTCGCCCCGGGTGGCCAGGTCATCGTCTTGACCCCGGGCGCCGGACACCTGGATGAGCTGCGCGAGCCGCTCGGCATCCTCGGCGTTGAAGAGGGCAAGGTCGAGCGCATGTATGAGCAGGCCGAGGGCTTCCTCGAGCAGGCGGCGGACCCGGTCGATATCTCGTTCCCCATCGAGCTTGATAAGGCCTCCGTCGCCGCTCAGGTCGGCATGAGCCCGTCCGCGCGCCACATCAGCGCCGGCGAACTCGCCGAGCGCATGGCCGCACTGCCCCCGACGCTCACGGTCACCGCCCGCGCCCGCCTGGACCGCCTTCGCGCCGTCTAAGCCCCCGGCCTGCGACAGCCACCTCCACCGCCCTTCGCGCTCACCGGCAGCGCGTGGGGCGGTTCTTTCGTCTCCCCAGTGAGCGCGAGGGGAGGTTCCTCACCCTTGCCGCTCACCGGCGTACGCTTGCCGACGCCCCAGCTTCTCCTCGTGAGCGCGAAGGGCGCGTGTGAGGGAGCGAGGGGAGACGCGGCCCAACGGAGCGAGGCCGAAAACGCGCAACCCCGCCCTTGCCGCTCACCGAGGGAAGCGGAACCGCGGTGGGCAGCTGCGCTGGTGAGCGCGAAGGGCGGGGAGGGGACGGGCCGGGTGAGGCGGCGCTGAGAGCTGGGGTTAGAGCTTGGAGCCGGAGCGCTGCCAGTCCTGCTCGATGACGGCATCGCCGGAGGTCTCGACTTGCAGGCCGGAGCAGCCGCCTTCGAAGTAGACGCGGGAGGCCATCGCGATGAGGCCACCGTCGACGAAAACCTCAACGGTGGAGCCGTCTTGGATGATGGTGAGGGTATCGGAGTCGCCTTCGGCAAGCGTGGCGGTGGCGGGTTCGGAATCGGCGAAACAGTGGTCGAAGGCCTTGTTCATGGAGCGATCGAGGCTGATGTCATCGCCGGAGTGGCAGATGGTGGCGGCGGGGTCACCGGCGCCGTCGAGAAGCGTGACCGTTACGCAGGAACCGGAAGGGACCTCCATGACGCCGGTCCAGGAACGGGCGTAATCGGAGAGCTTGACGGCATCGGGTAAGCCAGGGGCGGGTGCTTGGTAGAGGACGCCGCCTTCGAGGGTGACTCGACGAGGCAGGGACAGGGCATTGGCCCAGCCTTCGGCCTCCCAGGAGGCGTGCTTGGTGGCGTCGTCGCCGCGGCCATTGCCGTTGAGGAGACCGACGATGACGGCGCGCTCGTAGCGCTGCTCTGGGGTGAGAGTGCCGGTAGTGGTGTTGGTACTGCGCGGGCGGGAGAAATCATGGCCGAAGTCCACGCGGCGGAAGCCGGAGACCACGGTAAAGGTGGTGCCCTCCAGCCGGCCGACGAGGTAACCGGAGACGTCGCGGCCGCCGCGCTCTAGGGTGACGAAGAGGACGTCGTAGATATTGCCGTCTACCTCATCGCGCAGGCGAACCAGGCGTGGGGAGACGACCGGTGGGATGGGCGAGGTGGCGGGGACTTCGCCCTCGAGGAAGCCAGGGTCGCCGTCGAAATTGAGGCTGCCCCGCAGGCGCCAGGACACGCCATCGGTGGATTCGAGGATGACGGGAACCGGGGCGTCGGAGTGGCCGGTGAGCGCGAGCATGAGCCAGCCGTCGTGGCCGTCATCGCGGTCCTCGGAGGCCCAATCGGGCACCACGGAGGGGGAGCGGAAGTGATCAAAGTTGCGGGTATTGCCTACGACCTCGCCAAAACGAACAACATTGGGGTCGAGGGCTTGCGGGTCATCAGAGACCTCGCAGATCTCGTCCACGTCAGCGTAGCGGGCGAGGTGAACGGCGATTCCGGCGGCGGTCACGGAGGTGAAGTAGAGATGGATATCGTCCGGGCCTTGGGCTACGGAACCTGCGCGCAGGGAGAGCTCGCCGCCGACGGGGGCGAGGACATCGTCGCAGTCCAACCAGTCAAAGGGAGACTCTTCGGAGTAGGTGTGTCCCCAGCGGGCAGGGGAGTCTGCGGTGGGGCGGTACTGGTAGAACAGGTGCCAGGTATCGCCGTCGCGCAGGATACCAGCGGGGGCGTCGAGGACGCCGTCTTCGGGGACAAAATGCAGTTCGGGGCGGTGAGTTGTCACGGCTATCCTTCCTTAAATCAAGCTGCGGTAGATATCGACGGTCTGGGCGGCAATGGTAGCCCAAGAGAAATCGCGAATGGCGCGCTCGCGGCCGGCGCGGCCGAAATCGGCGGCGCGCTCTTTATCGACGGCGAGGTCATTGACGGCGGCGGCGAGGTCGGCTTCGAAGGCGGCGGTAGCGGCGGCGTCGTATGGCACCAGCACACCGGTCTCGCCATCGACCACAACCTCCGGAATGCCGCCTACGTTGGAGGCGACAACGGCCGTGCCGCAGGCCATAGCTTCCAGGTTGACGATGCCGAGCGGCTCGTAGATGGACGGGCAAACAAACACATCCGCACCGGAGTAAATCTGCTGGACCTCGTTGCGCGGGAGCATGTCCTTGACCCAGAAAATACCATCGCGCTGGGCGCGCAGCTCATCCACCAGCGCCTCGGTCTCCGCCGCGATTTCGGGCGTATCGGGCGCGCCGGCACACAGCACCAGCTGGATATCCGGGTCGAATTTCTGCGCCGCCTGCAACAGGTGCTTCACGCCTTTTTGCCGGGTAATGCGGCCGACGAAGGCAACGATGGGGCGTTGCTTATCGACGCCCAGCTTGTCCAACACATCTCCCTCTCGTGGCTGCCACAGCTCGGTGTCGATGCCGTTGAGGACAACGTGGACCTTGGAGGCGTCGATCCGTGGGTAAGCATCAAGGATGGAGTCCTTCATGCCGGCGGAGACGGCGATGACGGCGTCGGCATATTCCATGGCGTTCTTCTCGGACCACGAGGAAACGTCATAGCCGCCGCCGAGCTGCTCGCGCTTCCACGGGCGGTGCGGCTCCAGCGAGTGGGCGGTGACCACATGCGGAATATCGTAGAGCTGGGCGGAGAGGTGGCCGGCAAGACCCGTGTACCACGTGTGGGAATGGGCGATGTCGATATCGGAGGCGGCATCGGCCATGCGAAGCCCAGTGGACAAAGTCTTAAGCGCGCCATTAGCACCCTCAAGTGCGGGGTCCACGCCGTGGACAAATACGTCTTCTTCTTCGCGCGGGGAGCCCATGCAGTGCACGGAGACATCGATGATATCGCGCATAAAACGGGTGAGTTCAGCTACGTGAACTCCGGCCCCGCCGTAGATTTCCGGCGGGTATTCTTTGGAAAAGATTCCGGCTCTCATGCCCACCCAGAATACGTATCTCTGGTGCCGCGTGCAGAAATACGGGATGGGGGTAGAAATGTGCATATATCTGCTGCGAAATGTGGGATTTGCGGTTAGGTTTGGAAACGTGAGAAGCCTGCCAAATGTCCTAGCCATCGTCCTCGCCGGCGGCGAGGGAAAGCGTCTTTTTCCCCTGACCGAAGACCGCGCTAAACCCGCCGTGCCTTTTGGCGGTTCCTACCGCCTCATTGACTTTGTCCTGTCCAATCTGGTCAACGCCGGTTTCCTCAAGATTGCGGTGCTGACCCAGTACAAGTCCCACTCCCTGGACCGCCACATTTCCCAGGCGTGGAACTTAGCAGGGCCGACGCCGCAGTACATTGCCTCGGTGCCTGCCCAGCAGCGCCGCGGCAAGCGGTGGTACAACGGCTCCGCGGATGCCATTGTGCAGTCGCTTAACCTCATCTATGACGAGAATCCGGACTACGTCATCGTCTTCGGCGCAGACCATGTCTATCGCATGGATCCGGCGCAGATGGTAGAAGAGCACATTGCCACGGGGCTGGATTGCTCGGTGGCCGGCATTCGCGTGCCGCGCTCGGAGGCAACGGCGTTCGGATGCATCCAGGCCGATGGCATGGGAACCATCACGGAGTTCGTGGAAAAGCCTGCGGACCCACCGGCTACGCCGGATGATCCGAATATGAGCTATGCCTCGATGGGCAACTATGTCTTTACGGCGCAGGCGCTTATTGACGCCCTCTTGGAGGACGAAAAGAACGAGGACTCGGCCCACGATATGGGCGGCGATATTATCCCGTACTTTGTGGAGCGTGGGCAGGCGCATGTCTATGACTTCATGGCCAATGAGGTGCCGGGGTCTACCGAGCGCGATCATGGCTACTGGCGCGACGTGGGAACCATTGATTCCTTCTATGAAGCGCACATGGACATGATTTCGGTGCATCCGATCTTTAACCTCTATAACCGGAATTGGCCGATTCACTCCACGGATGACTCCAATTTCCCTCCGGCGAAGTTCGTGCAAAATGGCATCGCGCAGTCTTCGATGGTGGCGCCGGGCTGCATCGTCTCTGGCGGCACGGTGCGCAATTCCGTGCTGGCGTCTGATGTCCACGTGGCCGATGGCGCCACGGTCGAAGGATCGGTCATCTTGCCGGGCGTGCGCATCGGCCGTGGTGCGGTGGTGCGCCGCGCGATCCTCGATAAGAACGTCGTCGTCAGCGATGGCGCAATTATCGGCGTGGACCGCGAGCGTGATGAGGAGCGCTTCAAGGTTTCTGACGGCGGCGTGGTTGTCGTCGGCAAAAACCAGAAGGTCTAGAGTTTCGTTACGAGGGTGAGCCCGGACCCCAACGGCAAGCGGGTGACGTTCGCGCCCTCGAGCTCGCGCAGGTACTCGTCTGCTTCGCGGGCGGCGGCGGTGTCGCGGTCGGTCCGGGAGACGTCGGCAAGCGTGCCATCGAGCAAAGAATTAGCCAAGACCAGGGTGCCGCCTTGGTGCAGCAATGGCCACGCGGCCTTGATGATGGCGGGGAGCTCGAGCGCGGCGACGTCGGCGTAGATGACCTGGTAGGCATCATTAGCCAAGCGGCCCATGACCTCGAGTGGGCGAGACGGCAGGAAGCGGCCGCGTGAAGGTGGATAGCCCGCCTCGCGGAAGGCGGTCTTGGCGCTACGCTGGTGCTCAGCCTCGGGGTCGATGCAGGTCAAAATGCCATTATCGGGCATGCCGGCAAGCAGGTAGAGGCCTACCACATTGGCGGCTGGGGTGATCGCCACGGACTGGGGGCGTTCGGTAGAGCTGGACGAGGCGGCCGTCAGCGTGGCGAGCAGCTGGCCCGTTGATTCATCAGGAACGGGCAGACCGTACTCATCGGCGTGGTCGCGCGCGCCACGCAGGGCCGCCGAAGGCTCGCTGGTGGTCTCGATATAAGAACGCAGTGCTTCATATGCGGTAGTAGTCACGTAATAAACCTTAGGGAAAAGTGTCCGTCGATGTGGCAAAAACGCGCCTAGCCAGCAAGGTTGTGGTAGGTGGGGATAATGTGACGGACTCACAGGAAATTATCAGCACTGTGGCTGGAGTTTCACTTTGAAGTATAGAAAGATGACATGCATGACAACAACGAAGCGCGATGCCGAATCCCTTCAGCCCGCCACCCCTGAGGCGGCGTTGACCGGTACCGCGGCGTTCGATGCCGGCGAAGCCGACATGCCCGCTTGGGGTGATCTCGTGGCCGAACACGCCGATGGCGTTTATCGCTTGGCGTACCGACTCTCTGGTAATCAGCACGATGCAGAGGATCTCACCCAGGAAACCTTCATGCGCGTCTTCCGCTCCCTGGATAAATACCAGGCCGGTACGTTTGAAGGCTGGCTGCACCGCATTACCACCAACCTCTTCTTGGATATGGTTCGCCACCGCTCCAAGATCCGCATGGAGGCCCTGCCGGAGGATTATGAGCGCGTGCCCGGCACGGATATGACCCCGGAGCAGGCCTATACTGTGGCCAACTTGGACCCGGCGCTGCAGTCTGCGCTCGATGGTCTGGCTCCCGATTTCCGCGTGGCCGTGGTGCTGTGTGATGTGGTTGGCATGAGCTATGACGAAATTGCAGAAACCCTAGGCGTCAAGATGGGTACGGTGCGCTCTCGCATCCACCGTGGTCGCTCGCAGCTGCGTGCGGCACTCGAAAAGGAAGCACAAACCAATGCGGAAACCCGCATGCTGCTGCGCACGCGTTTAATCACCGCGCGCTAAACTTTAAAGAAACTGCATAGTCCCCGCTGCCGGCGGGGACTTTCCGTGTCACTGAAGGCCAAGCAACTAGTGGAGGAGGGTGTCGATGGACTCGCTGCGAGGACGCCGGCCCGTGTCCATGCTGGGCGTGCGCGGCGGATTCGATACTGCCCAGGCCAAGGCTCGCGATAAGGCGAAAGCCAAGGCTCGGCGCAGCGATACCATCGGGCACCTTGGCCCTGAGGCTGTCGTTGCCTTCGTAGACGGGGAGATGGAACCGAAATTCATGCACCGCGTGCGCATCCACCTGGTGCACTGCGCCGAGTGTCGTGCGGATGTGCACCAGCAGCGCCATGCCTCAGAGTGGGTTCGCCACTGCGCGGATTCCGCGAAGGTCAAGGCACCGCAATCCCTGCTGGCAAAGCTCGCGGGCATTGCCACCGAAGAGGTTGCGCCCGGGCCGGATGCTGCAACGCCTGTGTACCGGCCGCAGCAGGATTTCTTGGACAAAGTGGAGATGGTGGTTCGCGCAATCAAGCACAATCAGCGCGGCTAAGAGTGAGGGACTAGTATTTAACCGTGTTTTCTTCCATTGGTTGGCCCGAGATTTTCGTCATCGTGGTTTTGGGCATCATCGTCATCGGCCCGGAGCGCATGCCCGAGGTGATTAAGGATGTGCGCGCGGCCATCTACGCGGCGCGCAAGGCCATCAATAACGCCAAAGCGGAGCTCAATGGCGAGATGGGGTCGATTACCTCGGAATTCGATGATATCCGCGGCCCGCTCACCCAAGCCGCCCAGTGGACGCGCCTCGGCCCGAAGGGTGCAATTACCAAGGCGCTTTTCGACGGCGACGATTCCGCCTGGGACGATTTCAACCCCAAGAAAATGGCAGAAAACGTCAAGACCGCTACCGCGCCACAGGAGCCGGAGGAACAGCCGCAGCCTCAACCGCAGCAGCAGCGCCGCCCGAGCTTCGACTACTCCCAGGTCTATGCCGAGCAGCCGCAGCCAGAGCCTCAGCAACGCCCTCAAGCGCCCCAGCCAACGGAGCAGCCCGCGCCAGAGAAAAAGCCGCCACGCGGTGGGCAAGAATCCACCGGCGGCGGCTTGTGGGGCGATGTAACCTAGAGCGCTAGTTCACGCCCAAGTTGAGGTTTTTGCCCACCAGGGAATCAGAACGTATGGCCAGCTTATCGGCCACTGCCTGGATCTGTTGGGCGGCGGGGGACTCGGGGGAATCGAGAACAATCGGTGTGCCGGCATCGCCACCGCTGCGCAGGGTGGGATCCAACGGCACGGAGGCCAGCAGTGGCACCTCATGGCCCAAGATGACGCCTAGGCGATCGGCCACAATCTGTCCGCCGCCAGAGCCAAAGACATCCATGGTGGAGCCATCCGGCATCACCATGGCGCCCATGTTTTCAATTACGCCGGCCACGCGCTGGCGGGTCTGCTGGGAGATGGATCCGGCGCGCTCTGCCACCTCGGCCGCCGCGGCCTGCGGGGTGGTGACAATGAGTAGCTCCGCATTCGGGATGAGCTGGGCTACGGACAAGGCGACGTCGCCAGTGCCCGGAGGCAGATCCAAGAGCAGCACGTCGAGGTCGCCCCAAAAAACGTCAGCCAGGAATTGCTGTAGCGCGCGGTGGAGCATGGGGCCGCGCCAGACCACTGGGGCATTGCCCTCCACAAACTGCCCGATGGAAATGTGCTTAATGCCATGAGAAATCGGCGGCAGCAGCATCTCATCATCGAGCACCGTCGGACCGTCGGTGCATCCCAAGAGGTTAGGCACGGAGTGGCCGTAAATATCGGCGTCCACAATGCCAACCTTGAGGCCCTTCTGGACCAGCGCTGCGGCAAGGTTTACGGTCATGGAGGACTTGCCCACGCCGCCCTTACCGGAGGCCACCGCGAAAACGCGAGTGGTGGAATCCGGCTTTGCAAATGGGATTTCCGGCTCGGCCTGGCCGCCGCGGAGCTTCTTCTTGAGCTCGCGACGCTGCTCATCGCTCATGGCTTCCATCGTCACCGTGACGTTTCCAACGCCCTTGATATCCTCTACCGCAGCGCGGGTATTGGACTCGATGGTGGACTTCATGGGGCAGCCAGCGATGGTGAGGCAAATTTCCACGGCCACGTCATTACCGGTGACGGTAACGGACTTCACCATGTTGAGCTCGGTGATGGGGCGGCCGATTTCGGGGTCTTCGACGCGGGAGAGTGCCTCGCGTACGGCGGATTCAGTAATAACGCTAGACATAACCCTTGCCATCTTAGTCACGCCGCAACAGGAGGTAAACACACCCTCGGTGTAGAATCAGCTAGACGCTCACGTGCCGCTAACTAAAAGGAGAAGAGTATCGCTATGCGCAGCTTTGCCCGCCCCGCCCGCGCCATTGCCGGTGTGGTGCTGTCCGCAACGCTGCTTACCGGCTGCTCTTCCCAGTTCGATACCAACCCCTTTGCTAAGAGCTCCCAGAGCGAGCCCATCGGCATCTTGGTGGATACCAATGAGACCGACCAGCTGGTCCTTGCAGAGATCTACCGCCAGGAGCTGATGGGTCAGGGCCGCGAGGCGTCCATTGTGAAGGAAGACATCTTCCAAGAGACCAAGGGCGGGCGTTCCATGAACCCGGGCGGCAATTTCTATGTGGGCTGCACCGGCGCGTTCCTTAATATCCTCAATCCCGGTGAGGCGCGGGCGATTTCTAAGGATTACAAGAAGGCACAGAAAGCTTCTGAGCCCGGCGGGGAGGACTACCTGGCGCGGACCCACATTGCGCTCATGTCGAGCTTGCCCACGGATACCACCACGGTCGAGCCTTCCGGTGCCAGCGGCTGCGAGGAGGCTGAGCCCGAGTTGCCAGAGAATTTCGTGGTGCTCTATCAGGACGATCTCTTCGACCGCGAAGAGCGCCAGGCCGTGGCCTCGCTGACTAAGTTCCTTACCCAAAAAGATCTCTCTGACATGGCCGAAGAGGTAGAAAACGACGACTCCAGCGCGGAGAAGGTCGTGCGCTCCTGGATGAATTCCTCCGGCGTCGACATTGCCCATGAAGAAGGCGACTCCGATTCTTCCGGCGGGTCGAATCTCACTGGTTCTTAATATTTGACCATTGGCAGGTTTGTGTGAGTTTCCCGGGCTTGTTGGCAACTTGGAGCTCCCGCTGGTTAGCAACCGGCAGACCAACACCTCCACAGGATCAAGGACACGTGTGACTCGATATGGAACCATTCTGGGCTTGTGAATTCCGACGCTAGTGCTTTTCATTGCTCCCGGGTTTGAGTGACAAGCATCCGCGACACGATTGGACATATCGAGTAAGCGCGCTAATTCTTAACCCGCTCCCTTGGCGCTCATGGGAAAGCGACCGCCAAGACAATAGTGTTCCGCTGGTGAGCGCGAAGGAATCGGAGATGAGAAAAGACGTGAGAGGGCAAGAACGCCGAGGGAGTGCTCCGGCAGAAGCAAGAACAGAAGCTTTACTAATGCTGGTGTCGGCATGAATAAACCCCAGTGAGGAGGTCCTCACTGGGGTTTAAACGGGGTAGAGGCGACTAGATATCGAAGGCCTCTTCCAGCAGGTTCTTCTGCTCAATCTGGTGCACCTTGGCGTTACCGGTGGCAGTCGAGGACTGAGCACGGCGGGAAACGCGTACCAGCTCCGGCATATCCGGAATCAGGGTGCGCAGGTGCTCGTTGTAGAACGGCCATGGGCCCTGGTTGGCCGGCTCGTCCTGAACGAAGCGGACCTGGGTGGCATTCGGGTAAGCCTCGAATGCCTCGCGGAGGCGGTTGAACGGAATCGGGTGGAGCATCTCCACGCGGACGATGGCGATGTCATCGCGGCCGTCGGCCTCGCGCTTCTTTTCCAGATCCCAGTACAACTTGCCGGAGACCAGCATGATGGTCTTGACCTTGTCGGTATCGCCGACCTTCTTGCCGTTGATATCAACGAAGTTCGGGTCATTGATAACGGACTGGAAGCGCTTGACCTCGGTGAAGTCTTCCACAGCAGAGGTGGCCGCCTTGTTGCGCAGCATGGACTTCGGGGTGAAGACGACCAGCGGGCGCTTCATCTCACCGAGGGCCTGACGGCGCAGCAGGTGGAAGTGGTTAGCAGGGGTGGAAGGCTGAGCCACGGTCATGGAGCCCTCAGCGCACAGCTGCAGGTAGCGCTCGATGCGGGCGGAGGAGTGGTCCGGGCCCTGGCCCTCGTAGCCGTGTGGCAGGAGGAGTACCAGGCTGGACAGCTGTCCCCACTTGGCCTCACCGGAGGAGATGTACTCGTCAATGATGGTCTGGGCGCCGTTCGCGAAGTCACCGAACTGTGCTTCCCAGGCCACGAGGGCGTCTGGGTTGCCCACGGTGTAGCCGTACTCGAAGCCCATGCCGGCGTACTCGGTCAGCGCGGAGTTGTAAACCATGAACTTGCCGCCGTTGCCCTTGGAGGTGGCGACCGCGTGCATCGGGTTGTACTCGTTGCCGTTGCGCGGGTCGAAGGTGACGGCGTGGCGCTGGGTGAAGGTACCGCGACGGGAATCCTCACCAGCCAGGCGGACAACCTTGCCCTCACCGGCCAGGGAGCCGAAGGCGATGAGCTCGCCCCAGCCCCAGTCGATGCCGCCCTCACGGGAGGACTTCTCGCGCTCCTTGGCTACCTTGCCCACGCGCTTGTGGTACTCGAAGTCCTCTGGTGGGTTGCCATAAGCGGCGCCCAGCTCGGCGAGTTCCTCGGCGGTGATGGAGGTATCCAGGCCGCGGGTGAGCTCCTGGGAGGAGGTGATGCCGGTCTGCTCCTTCGGGCGAGCCTTGCCAGCTTCCTTGTGCTCGGTAAAGACGGATTCCATCTGGTCGTGGAAGTCGCGAGCGGCTGCCTCGGCGTCCTCGGCGGAAAGGTCACCACGGCCGATGAGGTCGTTGGTGTAGTGCTCGCGCACTGCCTTGTGCTCGTCGATGACGGAGTAGAGCTCCGGCTGGGTCATGGACGGGTCATCGGCCTCGTTGTGACCGCGCAGGCGGTAGACCATGAGGTCGATGAAGACGTCCTTGCCAAACTGGCGGCGGTACTCGGCTGCCATCTGGCCTACCCAGACAACTGCCTCTGGGTCATCGCCGTTGACGTGGAAGACTGGGCAGTCGAAGCCCTTGGCCAGGTCGGTGGCGTAGTGGGTGGAACGGCCGGAGTCCGGGGTGGTGGTGAAGCCCACCTGGTTGTTGACCACGATGTGGACGGTGCCGCCGTTGGTGTAACCGCGCAGCTGGGACAGGTTGATGGTCTCCTGAACAATGCCCAGGCCGGTGAAGGAGGCATCGCCATGGAGCATGACCGGAACAACGGTGTGGCCCTCTGGGCCCTTGTCCAAGATGTCCTGCTTAGCGCGGGCGATGCCCTCCATGACCGGATCCACGGCCTCAAGGTGGGATGGGTTGGCGGCGAGGGTGACCTTGATTTCGCCATCGCCAAACATCTGCAGGTGGTGGCCCTCGGAGCCCAGGTGGTACTTCACGTCACCGGAGCCGCCGAGCTGGCCGCCCTTGTAGTTGCCGTCGAACTCGCCGAAGATATCGGCCAGCGGCTTGCCCACGATATTGAACAAAACGTTCAGGCGGCCGCGGTGCGGCATGCCGATGACGACCTCGTCCAGATCCTGGCCGGCGGCGGTATCAATGATGGAATCCAGCAGCGGGATGAGGGTCTCGGCGCCCTCGAGGGAGAAGCGCTTCTGGCCCACGTACTTGGTCTGCAGGAAGTTCTCGAATGCTTCTGCGGCATTGACCTTCTGCAGGATGTACTTCTGCTCCGCGTTGGTCGGCTTCGGCATGCCCGCCTCCAGGCGGTCCTGCAGCCAGCCGCGCTCATCGCGGTCCAGGATGTGGGTGTATTCGGAGCCGACCTTCAAGGTGTAGGCGGCGCGCAGGCGGGACAGCACCTCGCGCAGGGTCATCTGCTCCTTGCCACCAAAGCCACCGACGTTGAAGGTGCGGTCCAGATCCCAAATGGTCAGGCCGTGGGTCGCGATGTCGAGGTCGCGGTGGTCCGGGTTAGGCAGGCCCGGCTGTACCCAGCCCAGCGGGTTGGTATCGGCCAGCAGGTGGCCGCGGGAGCGGTAGGACTCGATGAGCTGCATGACGCGGGTGTTCTTGTCCACGCCGGAGTTCGGCACGTCCTGTGCCCAACGGAACGGCTCATAAGGCACGCCCATGGAGGAGAAGAGGTCGTCCCAAAAGGCGCCGTCGACAAGCAGCTGGCCAATGGTGCGCAAGAACTCGCCGGACTCTGCACCCTGGATGACGCGGTGGTCATAGGTGGAGGTCAGGGTAACCAGGCGGCCGACGCCCAGGTCCGCCAAGCGGTCCGCGGAAGCACCAGCGAACTCGGCCGGGTAATCCATGGAGCCCACGCCGATGATGGAACCGGCGCCCTTGGTCAGGCGGGCGATGGAGTGGCGGGTGCCGATGCCGCCTGGGTTGGTGAGGTTAATGGTCACACCAGAGAAATCATCCATGGTGAGCTTGTTCTTGCGAGAACGGGTAACGATGTCCTCGTAGGCCTCAACGAACTCGGAGAAAGACTTGGTCTCGCACTCCTTGATGGCGGCGACGACCAAAGCACGGGAGCCATCCTTCTGCGGCAGGTCAATGGCCAAGCCTAGGTTAATGTGCTCCGGCTGGATGACATAAGGCTTGCCATCCTTTTCCTCGTAGCGCACGTTCATGTCTGGGTGCAGCTGTACGGCCTTAACCATGGCGTAGCCGATGATGTGGGTAAAGGAGATCTTGCCACCGCGAGTGCGCTTGAGGTGGTCATTGATCATGGAGCGGTTTTCCCACATGAGCTTGACCGGCATATCGCGCACGGTGGTAGCGGTAGGAATCTCCAGGGATTCCTCCATGTTCTTCGCAATGGCCTTGAACATGCCCTTGAGCTGGTGCTCCTCGCCGCCCTTGTAGTCTTCGATGCGGTCGAGCGGGGACTCGGACTTCTTCACGGACTGCTTGGCCTTAGCGGACTTTTCCTGCGCCTTGGCCACGGACTTATCCACGTTGGTCTCGCGGGCCTCCTGCTTGCGGGCGGTAGTGGTACCCTCAGTCTTCTTTGCGGCAGGCTTAGACGGCTTCTTCGCGGCCTCCTTGGCTGGGGCCTTAGACTTAGGCGCGCCGTTTGCCTCGAAGTAGTCGCGCCACTCCTTATCTACGGAGCTAGGGTCCTTGGAGTACTGCTGGAACTGCTCGTCTATCAGCCACGCGTTGGGGCCGAAGATATTCGATGTGCTCACGGCAGGTATTCGCCTCATTTCTCTGCTTTAAAATGGTCGTTTATTCGACTTTAGTGCGGCCTTTGGACAAGCGCATAGGCCGCTCGCCAAAGAGTCTGCCTACATGATACGGGTCATACCCCTAAACTCACTATGTTAGGGGTATCAATAGCCCCACTTAGTGGTTCCCGGCTACCCCTAGGCTTGGGTGAGGGGAGAAAGCTGCTCGCTGGCATGCTCGATGACCTGCTTGGCCAACTTGCGGTTGGCGGTGGTGCCCAGCACGGCGCCGATGCCCATGGGTATGAGCTTGCTGATCCACGCCCACTTCAGGCGCTTGGTGATTTGCTTGGTAAAAAGCTTGGTCAAGCGGCCGTTGATGCCAGACAGCGTCGGGCCGGAGAAGCGGGAGAGGCTAGCGGCCGAGCGCATGCCCGCCACGCTATTGAGATCGCCCACAAAGGTATCCACCAAAGCGGAGCCCTTCGAACCGGTCAGCACCACAAGTACAAGGGCGCGGCGGCGCTCGGGGGACTTGATGTCATCGCCACGCAGGTAGGCCGAAGCCAAGATGTACCACGCGGCCGCCTCCAAGAAGACCACGGATTCGCCGGCGATGGTAGCTGTGCCGGTTACCAAACCGACACCAGGGATGGCAGCGGAAGCACCGGCGGCCGCACCGGTGCCGGAGGTGATATTGAGGAAGTGCTTGTCAATGAGCTCCTGCAGCTGCTGCGGGCTCGCGTCCTTATTGCGCTTCTTTAGGTTCTCGACGTACTTGATGATGACGCCGGACTGCACGGCCACTGCGCGGTCCAGGGAATTGAGGAGCGCGGAGGTAAAGCGGTTGGTATCTTCCGGATCGATGTCATAGGTATCGACGGTATCGACCTCGGCGGAGTTGTCCTTTTTGTCTTTAGTAAATAGCCCCATTTTTTCCTTCTCTTTTGCTAAAACTTATCTGCGCCCAGCATAGTAAAGGCTCTATTTATGCGCCGCTGCGCCGTAATGAGATCGCCGAGGGCGTGCAAGCGACCTAAGCTAGTGGGTATGGTTACGCCGCACGAGAACAACCGCGATTCCGGGGGTTTCCCTCTGGAGGAATCCTTCGCGGCGGCGCGCCTGAAAGCGGAGCAGGCTCACGAACGCGCCCGCCGCGCGCACGAAGAGGCCCAAAACGCCCTGGCAGATGAGCTCACCGTGCGCACTACCTCCGGGTGGGTGCGCGGCGTTATAGAGGAGGACCTGCGCACCGATCGCCCCATTAGCGCCGGTCCGGTGCTCACCTGGCGCGGCATCCCCTTTGGCGATACCACCGCCGGGGACAACCGCTTCCGCGCCCCGCAGCCTGCACCGGCTTGGGATGGCGTGCGCGATTGCAGCCAATTCGGCCCACCGGCCCCGCAGCCCACGTACTCCTGGACTGATCGCATTATCGGCTCCGAGGACTGCCTGCACCTCGACATCGTGCGCCCGCGCACCGAAGAGAAGCTTCCTGTGGTGGTCTACCTGCACGGAGGCAGCTTCATCATGGGCTCGTCGCACATGCTCATGCTCCGCGGCTTTGAGCTGGCTACCCGCATGGAGGTGGTCTACGTATCCATTAACTTCCGCCTCAACTCCCTGGGCTATTTGGATCTGCGCAGCCTGGGTGGGGACTGCAGTGCTAACCCGGCGGTGGCCGATCAGATCCTGGCGTTGCAGTGGGTGCGCGACAATATTGCGGCCTTTGGCGGCGATCCTGAATCCGTCACCCTCATGGGGGAATCGGCCGGGGGCGCGGCGGTTCTCACCCTCATGACGAGCCCGGCCGCGGAGGGACTCTTTCACCGCGCCATCGCCCAGTCCCCGCCGATTGCGATGATCCATTCCCGCGCCCAGTCCACCTTGTGGGCGCGCGAGCTGGTCCACCGCATGGCCTTGCCCCGGCGCACCTCGGTGGAGGACCTGCGCCAGGAAAACTTTGCCGATCTGGTGCGCTCGGGCCAATCCATGATGTGGCGGGCCGGCGAGCTCATTCACCTCAATTCCTGCTACGCGCCCACGGTGGATGATGAGCTCATTCCGGAACACCCCATAGCTGCCTTTGAAAATGGGCACCAGCACCAGGTTCCGCTGCTCATCGGCACGAACTCGGACGAGGCTAGCTTTGGTAAATTCCTCTTCCAGCGTCAAAGCTCCCGCGAGCGCGCCGCCTTGCGCCTCCTGGCTTCCTTCGATCCCCAGCACGCCCCCGAAGTCGTCGCCGCCTATGACGGCGCGGTGGCCCGGGAGGACTTTGCGCACCTGCTTGCCGACGCCCTCTTTTGGGCACCCTCCACCCGCATCGCCACCGCGCATGCGCAGGCGGCACCAACGTGGATGTATCGCTTCGACTTCGCCTCTGCCGTGCTCAAGTGGCTGGGCCTAGGAGCCATGCATTCGATGGAGCTGGGCAATGTCTTCGGTGACCCTTACTCCTCGCGCGCGTCTTTCCTTACCAATTGGGGCTCGCGTGCGGAGATGGAAGAACTTACCGCCACCATGCAGCAACACTGGTCTGCCTTCATCCATGGCGGCCGCCCGGAGATGAGCTGGCCGCGCTACGGGTCCACTCAGCGCGCCACCATGATCTTCGATGCCGAGGCCTATATTGAGCACGCGCCGCACGAGCTCAAGCGGCAAGCCTGGGAGGGATACCATATGTTGGAGTGGGGAAGTGGGCGCCCGGAGCTGGTGAGATCCTTGGGCTTCCAACCATCCGGGTGGGAATAACGGTAGACTCCACAGTGACCGCGGGCGGCGGCTTGCCTACCGTGGGAACCTCTGCTTCCGAAGGATGGATTTTAAACCACCATGAGCTTTTTCGAAGATATTGCTTCTGCATTGGATGCCGAGGGCATCGAGTCCCGCGTCAACGATGACGTCATGTTCGTTCCAATCACCTCTGATCTGGAAATCCAATTTATTGAAATCGATCCGCTTCTTCCCGCCGCGAACGTCTACATTGCCGCGGCGGATGTTGATGAAGACGATGAGGAATTCGAGGCAGTCCTCGTCTCCGTCGCCTTCTCTGTAGATGATGCCGTGGAGGCGGTGTCCCGCCACATCGCTACCGACCAGGTGGTCACCGTCCTGCGGGACCTGCTGGAAGGCACCGATGAGCGCATCGCGGAACTAGAATTTGCCCAAGATGAGCTCAACCCGCACCTCGTCGTGGCTGAAGTGGCCAACGACTCGGAGCTGCGCGTGCTCGTGGAAACCATCGACGGCGTCCCGTCCGCCATCGTGCGCTTCCTTGCCTTCGACTTCGACGAAGACGATCTCGATGACATGGAGGATGAGGCAGTCGCCCTCGCCTGGGAAGTGGACGAAGAGGATGAGGACCTCGACGAGGCTGACCGCCTCGCCCTCTTTGATAACGCCGAGTTCGATGACGTTCCCATCGTGGAGGTTCCCGCCGAGGCCCTTGAGCTTGGCACCTACACCGACTTCGATCGCCTCTTTGATGTCCTAGGCCTCGTCTCCGAGCAGGCCCTGGACTGGGAAGCACAGCTCGTCTCCTTCGATGACGAAGACTACGAAGAGCCTGACGTCTACGACATCTTCGGCGAAGACGACGAGGACGAAGACGAAGACTACTTCGACGGCGACGATGCCGACCTGGACGACGAATCCGTCGCCCCCGCAGCTGACGAAAAATAATCCCCGCCTCCCCGTAGCCCAGCCCCGCCGTCTCCCGCGGCCGGGCTGGGCCTTTCCCGTTTTAGGGGCCCTTTTGTGTTGCTACTTTCGCGCGCCGCCAATTAGGCTTTAGGGCATCCCCAGCCTGCAGCTGGAAATCCGCCCTAAACCTAGCCTTGTGAGGAGGAGAAGACCATGGCGATGACCCGCGATACCACGTGGCGCTACGTCCTTGTTGTAGTAGCCGTGGCACTCTCGCTTGCCGCGTGGTTTTGCACCGTCTTTGGGGTGTACTCCACGGTAAATATGACTTTCGAGTCCTACCTGACCGCCAGCGTCTGGGTTCTCCTCCTAGCGGCCGCGGTGCTGCTATATACCTCGCAGCATGGGCTGGTGCCTAACTGCATCCTCCTGTATCCGATCTTCGGCGCCTCCATCAACCTGCTGTTGGGCTCGTTGACGGTGCGCACGCAGGTGCCGATGTTCTTCGATGCTGTCGGCACCGCCATCGTCGCCATCATCGCCGGTCCCGTGCTCGGCATGGCCACGGGGCTTACCACCACCGTATTGGGCGGAGCGTACTTTGCCTATAATCTCGCCTTTGCGCCCGTAGGTATCTTAATCGGTGCCGCAGTAGGCCTGCTGGCTCGCCGCGGGGTATTCAACAAGCTGTCCTGGATCATTTTCTCCGGCCTCGGAATAGGCATCGGCTCCGGCGTGATGAGCGTGTACGTACTCATCTTTTCCTTCAGTGGTCACCCACGCAAGGGGCCACAAAACCTCACCAAGTTCTACGAGATGATCGTCCAAGACGAGCGCCTGGCCATCATCTTGCAGGGCCTTACCTCGGACATTCTGGATAAGGTCTTTACCGTCCTCATCGCCTGCTTGGTCCTGCGCTTTATGCCAAAGGTAATTGCCCGGCACTACACGGTGACCTTCAACCACGAGGTGATGAGGAAGGTGCTCCACGCGCCTGACCCGCATGCAGAGTCAGACGCATCTGCGCAGTCAACACAACAGCGCGCGACCGCCTAGGCGGCTTGGCTGAAGCCGGCGAAGAGCGACTCGGGGGAGTGGACCGGCTGATAGGAGCTATCCACGAGCCACACATAAGTGGCATTCGGGCCACGGGAGACCTCGTGGACTGCACCCACCATCTCTGCCGGCACGAGCGTGCGCACCCAGCCCTCGGCCACGGCCGGATCTACCGGCTGACCAAAGTTCTCGGTAATGCGGATGGTGATCAGATAGGCAGGAATGCGGTCTTGCCCAAAGCCGCGCACGCGGGCCTTCACGCGCGCACCCACGCGGTGGCGGGTGATGCTCATGCAATACTCTCCGCCCGGTCCACCGGCGGGCGTCGGCAGTTGCTTTATCGGTGGGCGCCAAGTGGGAGTAGGGCGCGCCAGGGAGCGCGGGTGGTGCATGATGGCGGCGATGGAATTGATGGTGTCATATTCGTGGTAGAGCAAGTCCGCCGCAATCTCGGAAGCGGACTGGGGCAGGTTCATTGCGGTGGGCTGGGGAAACTTCTTTTGTACGTTGTGCATGGCCATCACACTAGAGCCCAGCGTGGACATCGACCCACCAAACGCAAACACCTGTTCGAATGTAAACCGCAAATGGCTTTCGCTGACACCAAGGATTAGAGTTGCAGCCGATATGATGAATACACGTAGTGGGGAAGTAGAACACGAGGAAGCGCCGAAGATCCCGCGCGAAATCTGGGTCATGGTTACCGCCGCCTTTATTATCGCTTTGGGCTACGGCCTCATCGCCCCGCTGCTTCCGCAGTTCGTGGTGAGTTTCGATGTCTCCATGGCTGCCGCGGGCCTTGTGGTCTCCATCTTCGCCGCCTCGCGCCTGCTCTTCGCGCCCATGTCCGGTTCTTTGGTGGACCGCGTCGGCTCGCGCCGCGTTTACCTCATCGGGCTCATGACCGTCGCGGTAACCACAGGACTCGTCTCCATTGCGCAAAGCTACTGGCACATCGTGGCCCTGCGCGCCCTGGCCGGCATTGGCTCTACCATGTTCACCGTCTCCGCCATGGGCCTTATTGTGCGCATGTCCCCGCCGACGATTCGCGGCAAGTGTTCTGCCACCTACGCCACTGCCTTCCTGCTCGGGAACGTCGCCGGCCCCGTTCTTGGTGCCAGCCTGTCCTTCCTGGGCTTTCGCTGGCCATTTTTCATCTACGGTGTGGGCGTGGCGCTGGCCGCGTTCGTCGTCTGGTGGCAGATGCCCCGCGTGAACCACAAACAAGCCAGGAAGGATAAGTTGCCGCCCATGCGCCTGCAGGAGGCCTGGGGTGATACCGCCTACCGTGCGGTGCTGACCTCCAACTTTGCCCATAGCTGGATCAACATGGGCGTGCGCGTATCCGTCCTGCCGCTTTTTGCGGCCTCCATCTTCCACAATGGCGCGGCCGCCTCCGGCCTGGCACTCGCAGTCTTTGCGGCCGGCAACGCCATCGTGTTGCAGTTCTCCGGCAAGTGGTCCGACATCCATGGCCGCAAGCCGCTTATCCTCATCGGCCTTATCGGCTCTGCCATCTTCATGGTGCTCATGGGCATGGCCACCAGCGTGTGGTTCCTCCTGCTGGTTTCCGCCTTCGCCGGCGCCTCCTCCGGGCTTATCAACCCCTCCCAGCAGGCCGCGGTGGGAGACATCGTGGGCAATGACCGCTCCGGCGGCAAGGTGTTATCCACCTTCCAGATGGCCGGAGACTTCGGCCAAATCTTGGGCCCCATGCTCATTGGCCTGCTTGCCGACGCCTCCGGCTTCCCCCTCGCCTTCACCGTC
This sequence comes from Corynebacterium sp. c3Ub_189, assembly GCF_039907195.1. Classification (NCBI taxonomy): domain Bacteria; kingdom Bacillati; phylum Actinomycetota; class Actinomycetes; order Mycobacteriales; family Corynebacteriaceae; genus Corynebacterium; species Corynebacterium sp. c3Ub_189. The sequence goes on from NZ_JASBOF010000005.1 coordinate 42,051, forward strand.
TGCGGTGCCATCGCCTTCATCGGCATCATTGCCTGGGCATTCGGTCGCGACCCGCACGCCGGGGTGGGGAACAAGCCGAAGCGAGTGCCGCAGGGGAAGTAGGCACTTATTCTCGGCTAGAGAATTTCAGCCAATTGGGAAACGCAAAGGTAAACGAAGGCAACGGAGATTACCGCCATCAACGTGTTGACGATCCAACCGTTTCTCCATTGCTTTGGGGTGTGTTTGGTATTCAGCAGCACCAAAAGCGTAAGGCCTAAGAACGGCATAAACAAAGCACCCAGGACTCCGTAGGCGATGATGAGTCCGGTAGGCTTTCCAAGGAGCAGGAGCAGCATCGGTAGAGTTTGTGTGCTGTGGTTTGACCTGGCACTCGACGGGTCAGTTGGATATGACGCAGCGCGTGCTCAAGCAAACGGCGAAGGTGATGAAACCTTACCTGGACCGCGGCCTGCAGGTCATCGGCGTGGAACCTTCTTGTACCGTGATGCTGCAGTCTGAGGAAGTCGAGCTGTGCAGTGACCCATCGATTCAGCGCCTGGCGCACCACACGTATGCGTTCAGTGAGTTCATTGCACCGCGCTTGAAGCAGTTCGTGGAGGCGGGTCTCATCAATCTGAGCGACATCACCGCGCTGACGCAGGTGCACTGTCATGAGAAGTCACTGGGCGACCCGCAGCACGCTGCGGCAGTGCTTGGCGCTTTGGGCGTAGGCGATGAGCAGATTGCAACTGGATGCTGTGGTTTGGCCGACAACTGGGGATTTGAGAAAGGCCTCGCTGAGGTCTCCATGGCCTTGGGTGAGCGGGAACTCTTCCCGAAGGTTCGGGAGGCAGCTAAGGAAGACAATCTCGTCATTGCCGACGGCTTCTCCTGTCGCGCTCAGATCGAACAGGGTGCCGGCACCAACACCCAGTACATCGCTGAGATCGTCTACGGCATCTTCGGCAAGACCAGCTACTACAACTAAACAGGCACCCGATAAAACCACAACAACGGTCGGGCTTCCACCACAAAGCAGGGAAGGTCGGCCGCTGGCTGTTTTGTACTAGCGCTGGTTGTTGTCCACTAGTTCTTGTATAAGTTCGCGGTTAGTACCGCGGCGCAGGGTGGCCGTATGGCTTGTGCGGTCGGCGGCGATCTTGGCCGCCTCAACGCATACATGGGTGGTGCTGTGCCATTTGGGAAGGCTTAAACGCGCTTTCGCGGAATGGCGTGTAAGAGAGCATGGACGAAAAATTTATTTTTCCTCAACGGCGAGAAGTCGGATTATACGAGCATTGTAAGCCGGATGACCCAGAACCATAAGGTCACGTCTAAGCAACAAATATACGAATGCATTAAGTTTCATAGAAATACTATCTGATTGATAAAGATTCCTAATAAATTACAAAGTGTCAGATAAAATGCATTCCTAATGCGTGGAGGATAGCATGTTTCCTTATCTATTGAAGCATCAATAAATCTAAGAGACCTTCAGGCTGTACGAGAATTTTAAGCCTTTCGCCTTGCGTCTCGCGGTGGCCTCGAAAATGACCTCTTTGTGACTGTTCTTCCAGCCGCAAAGGTTGCTTCGGTATCTCTCGTTGGAGTGACCGCTCAAACTGGATGGACTGTTCTTCTGGGGTGTAAATGTACTGGAGGAAGCAGTGTGTGGACGCACTCTTTTGTAGTGTAAGTTCGTTTGTATGTTTGGACATCTCTGCGAGGTGAAAGTCTTGAACCGGTGGATTTTCAAGCGAAATCTAGAAAAGGTGGCCTTACTGTTGGATAGATAAGAGGTTCGAACTTGTGAAAACTGCTGACTGACGTCGAGTTTTGTGGATAGTGTGTTTAGTAAGAGCTAAGTTTCAGGAGGTCGTCAGCATGTCTCGTCAAGTTTCCGTCGATAATTCCGCGGTTGGAAATCTGATTCGCCAGGCATACCAAGCCGGTGGAAAATTTCAATGGGTCCGCGAAAGTTTGGTTAACTCAATCCAAGCTGAGGCAACTTGGGTCAAGTTTGGAATTGAGGAATCGGGGTACGAAAGTCAAGGGGTCCTTCGTCGCTATGTCGCAGATAACGGCCATGGAATGAACGAAGATGAGCTTGGTGACTTTCTTTCTCATTTCGGTTCAGGCGGCCGTGAAATCTCCGATCATGGAAACTTCGGCCAGGGTTTTAAAGCATCGTGTTATCTCTGGAACCCGTACGGAATCGTAGTGCTCTCGTGGACGAAAGGCACTCCAGATGGGCGCATGATTTGGATCCACAAGCGGGTACGGAACGGGACAGAGTACTGGGAGCTGAAAGACTTTGAGTCTTACGATGAAGTCGGAGACCCCTTCGTATCTGACTGTATTCCCCCGACTAGAGAAGCTTTATTTGAGATCGGAGTGGATCCGGACCGCCTGATGTTTGAGCAGATTCGTGAAGCTGGACAGGGCACAGTATTTTTGTTTCTCGGAGATTCCGCGTCGCGAAATACCCAAGGCGGAGATTTTCTTCGTCAAGAAGAACAACAGTCAAGAGGTATTCTTCGATACATAAACATGCGTTTCGTAGAGCTTCCCGACGACGTTGATATCCGTGTGGAGAATCTAGAGAAACATGTTCGCTCCGCAGAACGCCGCGGGTCTAAAGACAACTTTTACCTGGGACCTGATGGTAAAACGACAGTTGGCGTCCATAGTAGAACTCCCAAGGGAATTAAGGGAATGATTCCCGATGGCGCAGTCAAAGGAGTACTGGAGAATGGCCCGTACGATACAAAGTTTCATTGGTACCTCAGCCCTTCTGATGCGAAACCGGTAAAAGGCGGCGATGGCCCTACCAGGCCGGTTATTGCAATTTTGTACCAGGGAGAGGCGTATTCGCTGCTTCAGACGACGAGTGATTTTAGATCCTTTGGGCTGCCAAAGGCGGTTCGAGATCGAGTATGGCTAACGATTGAGCCGCCAGAATCAATTGAAGGCGATGAAACAACTTGGGGAGTTAAGCCACAAGGTTCAAGGAATCAATTGATTGTGTCTGGTGGTGGAACCCTTCCCTGGGCTGAATGGCGCGATTGGTTTTCCGATTCGTTGCCTGATGCGATTACAAACGCAATCTTGCTGTCCGATAATTCGGTTCCCAATCCTGAGGATCTCGAGCAAGAAGAAGCATTGCGCCGAACCATGTCGCGCTTTAGTCAACGCTTCCGGCCAATTCATATTGTGGAGAACCCTAACGGAAATGTGCGTGCGTCTGGGCAAATCTCTTCAACAGGGTCTCCCGAGTCATTAGGCGGTAGCAGGCCGCCTGGTGAAGATTCCGAGACCCACAGTGGCGCAAACGAAGCAACTGGAGGACAAGGCGACACGGCCGTTCTGTCAGAATCTATCGATGGGGACAAAACCGGTGTGCGTCGAGCGAAATCCGATGGCATCCCAAAGGTTTCATGGGATGACGATTTTCCGTTCGAGGATCGGTTCCTCGCAGCGAAGTTCGAGCCCAACGAAAGGTTTAGAACTAATAATGGTGGAACGGGTAAAGGCGTTTTACATCTGAATTTGTATTTTCCGCTTTTCCAAAATGAGTTTAAGTACTGGCAAGAACAGTACGGTCACGCTCCGTATGAAGAAGTCATGGAAATCGTGAAATCTGCATACGAAAGTGAAGCAGTGTCCAAGGTGATGCATGCGAAAAAGCTGAATGGTGCTCGAACAATTAGTCCAGAGGCGCTAGAAGAAGCTGAGTCCCCCGTAGATTTGAGGATTTCTCAAACCGTAGTGAATGCTTGGCTAGGGCCAGAAGCTCTGACTGCTGCGCTGTTGGGACTGGTTAATGTTGAGTCGCGGATCGTAAATCGATTCAATGGGCGTCACTACATCAGAACCGGAGGTTAGATGTCTACTTGAATGGGAGCGTCGGAGCTGGTTCGACTTCATCGGTTGGTGTTGCAATCCGCCAGTAAGAATCATCGATATAGGTCTTAGAGCCCTCGAAGCTTTTTTCACACTTAACTAATCGCGTTGATAGTGAATCACCGTCTTTGGGGATTGGCAGGCCTAATTCGGCGGCAATTTTCTGGTGCTTGAGGTAATCTCCAAGGATCACGATCCCCTCAGGCTGTAGAGCAGAACGAGAGCCTCCGTTGTATCGAATACGTTTCATATAGTCCTTTTGCTGCGCGACAGTGGCGATGATGCCACGTGGGACTATGATGCCTTGAGCAATTCTGAACAATTCATTGAGGCGCTGAGCTCCGGAACCTGAAGAGAAAATCTTTGCTCGGTCGTCCTCGCTGAGTTGTAGGAGGGTGTTCGGCGGGAAAGCTTCGTCTAGGAAAAGCCATTGAATTGCGCTGCGACCAGCGGCGGAAATCGAGCGCTTGCCGTCGCGATTGCCGCCTCTAGTCAGAATTGAGGAATCGAGAAGAGCGAATCCCACTCGAAAAGTTCCCTGCTCATCGTCGGCATGGCAAAGCATTCCATGATGTCCGAGAGCCTCGATAGGGATCATCCAGCCAAACTTCTGTTTCGAGTACTTGCAGTCGACTTCGAAGCCCTCGATGTCGAAATCCATCACCTCACCGTCGCCGATAAAGCCGTCGAATTCTCGGCGAATGTTGATTTCGACTATTGAGCCGAGGTGAGCAGATTCGGTCTTACTGAGCTGGCTAATGGCGAAACGTCCAGTATGTTGACCATCATAAATCTGGTCGAAAGACTCGCGGAAGACACGTCCGAGGCGTTCTCCAGTGGGGTCTTGCTCTTTGAATGCAGCCGCTAGCTGAATAGAAATCGTTTCAGGTCGAATCTTGGCAATCACCTTGCCAATTTTAGTTCAGACTCAGCTGGTTGACACGGGTTGGTGTTGCAGGTTCTAGAGACTTCGGAATTGGTTTCTTTCGCAGCGCGAATTTTATGCGTTCGCCGATTGCCTTGGCCACCGGCGGAGGAAATGCATTGCCAACCTGCCGCCATTGTGCGGTTTTCCCACCGGCCCACTTCCAGTCTTCGGGGAAACCTTGGATGACACCACCCATTCGTACCGTCAATCGCGGCATTTCTTGTTCGGGGTCTGTTGTGAAATCAGCAGCTGGCGGTGATTCGGCGATAGAGGAGCCCTTGATTCCGAGTTTCTTCCAAGCTTCTCGAGCGCGCGTTGGCCCTACATCTGGGCCACCATGTTTTTTGCTTCCGCCAACAAGAGTCGGGCCCACTGTGTTTGCGTTTCGAGCCCAAGCTTCAGCCCCAGGCCAACCATTTTCTGCCATGAGCGGGAGAAGTGCTGTTCCCACCGGTGTGTGTGATTTAACTACTTTTGGCCAGGCAAAATAGTTGGCAAATTCATCCTTTAAAGCGACAAGGATGAACCTTGGTCGAAGCTGCGGCACTCCATAATCAGCTGCTTGGAGAAGTTTCCAAAAGGCGGTGTACCCCATCTCTTCAAGCTGAACAATTATTTGATTTCGGTAGGAGTCAAACCGTTTTTGACCGAGCCCTTTGACGTTTTCTAGAAGTACAGCACGTGGATCAATTTCGTTGATCAGACGTAGCGCCTGTGGAAAGAGGTCGCGTTCATCGTCGGCGCCAAGTTGCTTACCTGCTATTGAAAAAGGAGGGCATGGAACTCCGCCAGCAAATAGGTCGATTTTCCCTCTCCATGGCCTACCATCCAGGTTATGGACGTCCATTTCATGGACATTCCATTTTCCAAGAGGTCCTTCAGTTCCGCGGTTCTGGCGGAGAGTTTCAGCGGCCCAATTATCGATTTCGACGACCGCTGTGTGATGGAAACCTGCCTGTTCTAAGCCCAAAGCCTGGCCGCCAGCGCCAGCGCAAATCTCGAATGAGTGGAGGCGTGAGGTAGCCATCGAGCCGGTTCCTTTCTGATCGTGAAAACGTAAACAACCATCGTGGTAGACAACCATCGTGTGACAATGGTTTGATTAATAAATTGTCTGCGTTGATTCTCTGTAGAGAGCATAGCGAGTTGACGGACATTCCATATAATTTTACGAACGCTTGTTCCCTAAAGAGGTGTTATTGCATGAAAACGACGCGAGTGCCCTGGCATCGAGATGAGATTTTGGTAGTAGCTGCGATCGGGATCAAGTATGGGTGGCCGAAAACGCCGCCGCGTTCGGAAATGGAAAAGATCTCGGTTCTACTGCGTAGATGCGCCGTCCACCCTGAAATCGAGCTAGGTGAAGAGGACACGAAGTTCCGTAATGTTAATGGTGTCGAGCGAAAATACTACGACTTATTAACTGCACGCCCAGAGTTTCCAGGAAAAGCGACCAATGGTGGAAAAACTACTCATTCGATTGTTGAATACATGATTGAGCACCAGATGGAAGTCTATGAAGCTGGAATCAAGATACGGCAAATGCTGGAGTCTGACACATACCGGAGTTTCGTTATTCCAGGGCTAAGAGTTTAAGACTCGGAATGTCGGCCGACGCCCACTCTAGTTCTTGGGCTTTGTCTGGGGTGACCCAGTGGGTGGCGTCGTGGTCGGTCAGGCTGAGGTCGTCGGCTAGCAGGGAGGCGGTGGTGGTGCAATAGAAGGTGGTGAGCTCAATGGTGGTGAAATCGTAATGGTGAACGGTTGTCGTAACCTTTTCGCCGACGGTGGCTGAAATGCCGAGTTCTTCCTTAATTTCGCGCGCGAGTGCTTGCTCTGGTGTTTCGCCGGGTTCGATCTTGCCGCCGGGAAATTCCCACATGCCGGCAAGGGAAGTGCCGGGCTTCTTGCGGAAGGCTAAAAGCTGTGTGCGTTCTTCATCGACGAAGACAGCGCCAACGACGCGGATAGGTTTAGACATGACTCTATTGTGCCTTGGATCTCGAAAACGTCTAGACAGTGAGCTGTTACTTAGATAACATGTCCCCAATGTTCGCGTAAGGCTGTCACGCGGGCTTGATTTTTGTAGGCAAGCTTGAGGGGACGGTTTTACTGTGACTTCTACCGAATCGGTTTACTCCTCCCACCAGAGTCATGACGGGGAAATCCCGCAGCCTGGGGGACGGTGGAAACTCTTTTTATATAGCGCGATTGGCGCGTTCGTATTCTTCCTGCCGGTGACGTATCAGGATAAGCGCTCCATTCCTTTGGATCACATGGTCACGATGGTGCGCGAAGGGATTCCGGCAGCGGTGCCGTGGATTATCTTTGCCCTTGCTGTCTACGGTACGGTGCGCAGCTTTACCACCGGGGCGTTTAAGGAAAGCGCGCTGCAGGCAGTCTTTGCGGTGCTCAACATTGTGGGTGCGGTGGTCTCCTTCCTTATGGTCATCGATGCGCTGCCGTGGGTGCTGGGCGATGAAGACCTGGTGCCGTTCCTGTGGAACTCCATCGCGATTCCGGTAGGCCTCATTGTGCCTATCGGTGGTGCATTCCTGGCGTTTCTCATTGGCTTTGGCCTGCTGGAATTTGTCGGCGTGCTCATGCAGCCCATCATGCGGCCGCTGTGGAAGACGCCGGGGCGCTCCGCCATTGACGCGGTGGCCTCGTTTGTGGGCTCGTATTCGCTGGGCATTTTGGTGACGGACCGCGTCTACCAAAAGGGCGGCTATACCGGGCGCGAGGCGGCCATCATTGCCACCGGTTTTTCGACGGTCTCTGCGGCCTTCATGGTTATCGTGGCCAAGCAGCTTGACCTGATGAAGATCTGGGGCACCTACTTTATTGTCACGCTCATCGTGACCTTTGTAGTGACGGCCATTACCGTGCGCATTCCGCCGCTGCGCACCATTCCGGATGAGTACTTTGCAGACGCGCACCCAGACCCGGAAAAGCCGGTGGAGGGCTCACGCATCAAGAACGCGTGGCGCGAAGCAATGCTGGCACTGCAGCGCGCGCCGTCCTTGTGGGAGTCCATCTGGGAGAATCTGCGCGATGGCGTGCGCATGGCGGCGGCCATCGTGCCTTCCATTATGTCGGTGGGCCTTATTGGCCTACTGCTGGCGCGCTTTACGCCCATCTTCGAGTGGGTTGGCTACCTGTTTTATCCGTTCGCGTGGGTAGTGCAGCTGCCGGAGCCGGTCCAGGCTGGAAAGGGCGCGGCCATGGGTATTGCGGAGATGTTCCTGCCTGCCACCGCGGTGGCAGGCAGCGACAGCATGGTGCTCAAGTTCGTCATCGGCGTGGTGGCAGTCTCTGCCATTATTTTCTTCTCCGCGCTGGTGCCGTGCATCTTGGCAACCAAGATCCCGGTGAAGCTGACCCACCTGGTCATCATCTGGTTCGAGCGCGTGGCGCTGACCATTCTTATCGCCACGCCGATTGCCCACCTGCTGTTTTGATAAGTTGAACCCGAGACGGGTAAGAGGATCGATATCGCTGGAGGGCAATGATGCTTATAGCCACTATCGCAGCTGAGGTAGCTTTTTGGCTTTGCTTAGTGGCTGGCTGCCTCTTGCGCTACGTCTTTAAACTGCGCAAACTCGGCTTGATACTTATGGCCGCGACCCCCATAATCGACCTGCTGCTCTTGGTATTTTTCTATGTGAGCCTGAGCCAAGGCGGTTCGGCCGAATTCATGCACGGCTTCGCGGCCTTTTATATTGCTTTCTCGGTTGTCTTCGGCAAAGGCATTATTGGATTCGTTGACCAGAAAGTTTCTGGCGGCAGCACTCGCACAGGGCCCAAAGATGACCAGCGCAGTTTCACACAATGTGTCCTCGCAAGTGTTGGCGCAGCGCTTTTGCTGCTCATAGGCATTGCGGTGACTGGCTTAGCGGGTAGCTTCTGGCTTGTCTACTGGCTCATCGCCGTTGCCTTTACTCCCGCTATGTGGTGGGGAGTCCAACGCTGGATGAGTAAGAAAGCTACCCGATAAACTGTACGGCCCGGGTAAACCCCAACGCCGTTGGCGTTTAGCTAGTGAGGTGCGCCGTGGCGATGTCGTCGATAAGCCGCGCCGCCGCTTTGGCGGTGCGGTTATCTATGTCAAAGGTGGGATTGAGCTCGACGACGTCCACCAAGGCCAGCTTTCCAGTCCGCGCAATAGCTACGGCCATGGCGCGGATGCGCTCAAAGGATACGCCTAGGGAAGCCGGGGCGGATACGCCCGGCGCGGTGGATGCTGGCAAAACATCGAGGTCGATGGACAGGTGGACCTTGTCCTTGCCCTCCGTGGCGCGGGCAGCGAGCTCGCCGCACTCGGCCGGGGAGAGGTTGACCAGCTCTTCGTCCAGGGTGATGGCCACGCCGAGGGACTCGGCTTCGTCGAAAAGCACCGCGGTGTTATTGGGGCGGGAGATGCCCAGCACGGTGTAGTCGAAGTCATCGGTGAGCTCTGAAATCTGCTTGAACGGGGTGCCGGAGGTGGCGTGGTCCGCGTGGCGCAGATCGAAGTGGGCGTCCAGGTTGATGATCTTGGTGGCGCCCACCGCACGGTAAAGGCCGCGGTGTGAGCCGAAAGCTGTTTCGTGACCGCCGCCCAGAATGATGGGGAGGGTGCCGGCTTCGACGAGTTCCTGCACCTTATCGGAGAGCGCATCGTGGGCGCCGTCGAGGTCGTCGGCTTGGGTGGTGATCGTGCCGGCGTCGGCAAGCGCATGCGCATGGTGCACCGCCAAGGAACCCAGCGCGGAACGCAGCGCGGCCGGGCCTGCGGCTGCACCTTGGCGGCCGCCATTGCGCAACACACCCTCATCGGAGGCAAAGCCCAGGAGGGTTACCGGGGCGGGGGATTCGGTGGACTGATTGATAACGCTATGCCAGCGGGCATGCTCTGGGCCTGGGCCATCGGAGCGACCGGACCATTCGGGGGCGGGGGTGAAAAGTTCAGCTTTTTCGGTGTTCATGGTTATCGATGTTAGGCGGTGAGTTACATCAGCGCAGCGATGCCGTAGGCAAACGGTGCGGCGATGATGGTGGACAAAATGACGCGCTCGAACCAGATTATGATGATGTTCTTAATGCTCAGTGGAATGTCCGTGGCCAGCACGGAAGGCACCATAGAGGAGAAGAAGAATACCTGGGAGACTGACACCATGGCGATAATAAGCCTTAGGACATCGGATTCCGCGCCGGCAACCAAGGTGGCTGGTAGGAAGAGCTCAGATAGGCCAATGGCGAGGGCTTCGGAGCCAAGACCCGGATCCGGTACTCCCAAGATCCACAGCACTGGGTAGAACAGGTAGCCAAAATAAGTAAAGAACGGGGTGTAGAAGGCCACTACCAAACCAAGGAAGCCCACGGACATGATGCCTGGTAGAACCTGCATGGTCATGAGCAGGCCATCGCGGAAGTTGTGCCACAGTACCTTCCAGAGCGGTGGCGAATCACGGAGAACTGCCTTTGCTTCTTCCCAGGCAGTGTGCGCACGGCTGTCATTGACCTCGGATTCCGGGTTGGGTTCCGCGCCGGGGTAGTAATCCTCCGAGATGGTAGCGATGGGTGGAATGCGCACCATTATTACTGTCACCAGGAAAGTGACGATAAGGGTGGCTCCGAAATACATTCCCCACACACTCATAAGGTCAAGGGCGCGGGCGATGACCACCATGAATGTGGCGGAGGCGGTAGAAAATCCAGCAGCGATGATGGCCGCTTCTTTCCCGGTATATCCACCGGCCTTATACACGCGGTTGGTTACCAGCAGGCCTAGCGAGTAGCTGCCGACAAAGGAGGCCACGGCATCAATAGCTGAGCGCCCAGGCGTTTTGTACAGCGGCCGCATGATGGGCTGGACCCATACGCCCATGTACTCCATGAGGCCGAAACCGACGAGCAGCGCGAGGAAAATGGCGCCTACTGGTATCAATAGGCCAACGGGAATGACCAGCTTATTGAGGAGGAAGGGGCCAAGGTCTTCTCTAAAAATAAAATCCGGACCAAAGTCGAACACCAGCATGACCGTGATGACAACTGCCAAGATATTCAGAAATGAAAAGACCGCGCGGGCTGCAGAAGTCTTCCACCCTCCGGTGATAAAGGGCGTGACGGCGCCGGCGATGATAAGCAGCAGTACTACATACTTCGAGCCAGTGCCCAGGGAATCAGAAATCCAGCCCACTAAGTGATCCAGCAAGATGGTGTTTTCTTCCCCAATAGGGAAGGGAACGAAGAATGCAAAAATGCCGAGCCCGCTATAGACAAAGAACCGCCAGGTGTTTTTCACCGGAGGGGTGGCGATTTCAGCACGGGGATTCTTGGTGTCAGTCATGGTGTCTCCATTTCAGAATCATCCGCGGGCCGGCTCAGCAAGCCACTCGGGGATAAGGGAGTTATGCTCGCCTAGCTGCGGAGCTGGCTCTGGTGAGCGGGAGCCGGTCAAGCGCAGAGGAGAGCTTAAGGTGGTGAACCCATCGGATTCGGTGAAAAGCACGTCGCGCTCGGTGCCAACTTCTCCGTGCAAGGCCTCATCGACGGAATGCACCGGCGCAGTGGGGACTCCGTGCTCCTGGAACAGCGCGAGCGCTTGCTCGACGGTCTTGCCCCGCAGGGCGTCCTCGATGATGGAACGGACCTCTTCGCGGCGCTCCTTGCGAGCGGCGTTGGAGTTATATCGCGGGTCATCGACCATGTACTCCAAGCCCAAGGCACGCGTGAGGCAGCCGAAGAGCTTCTCATTCAAGATGGCAATGACCACCTCGCCATCGTCTACACGGTAAGTACTGAAGGGAACCGTCATGGCATGGTCGCTGCCGACGGCCGTAGGTACCTCGTCCTCGTAGAGGTCGCGCATGGCCACCGACTCTAGAATGGAGACAAGGGAGTCAAACATAGCGACGTCCACGTGCTGCCCGCAGCCGGTTCGGTGGCGCTCTTGCAAGGCGCCGAGTGTGCCAATGGCGCCGTAGAGTCCGGGGATTAGATCTCCCAGACTGATTCCTACGCGGGTTGGGCGCCCTCCCGGCCAGCCGGTAATGGACATGATGCCGCTCATAGCTTGCGCGACGAGATCGTAGGCTGGTGCCTTGCTCATCGATCCGGTTTGACCAAAACCGCTAATACTGGTGACGATGAGCTGCGGGTTGAGCTCCATGAGGGATTCTGGGGATATACCCAGCTTTTCCATTACTCCCGGCCGGAAGTTTTCTACCAATACGTCGGCACGCTGGACCAACTCGCGCAATGTGTTCAAGTCTGCATCTTCTTTGAGGTTCAAGGTGATGCCCTTCTTGGACCGGTTAAATAGCCGGTAGTAGGCGGAATCACCTTTGAAATCAGGGCCAAAATTGCGGGAGTCATCGCCCCAGGGGGTTTCGATTTTGATGACCTCGGCCCCTAGGTCAGCCAGAATCATTGAGCAAAAGGGACCTGCCAGTACGCGTGACATATCCAGCACGCGCAGGCCTTCGAGGGAGTGTGGGTGTCCAGTATCGACCATGGGGAGCTCCTTTCTAGGGAGGCGGTTTAGACAAAAGCGGAAATTCCGGTGATGGAACGGGCAGCAACGAGCTGGTTGATATCGAAGGTGCCTTCGTAGGAGTAGATAGCTTCGGCATCGCAGAAGTGCTTGGCGGCGGTGTAGTCAGAAATGATGCCGTTTCCGCCGAGAAGTTCGCGGCCAAGTGCGGCGGACTCGCGCATCAACTTGGATACGTGTGCCTTAGCTAGTGCGGAGTGCTCCCCGCGGGTATCTCCCCGGGCCTCCAGGCGAGTAAGGGCCGCCATCATGGATTCGGAAGCGACGAGGTTGCCCAAAATGGTGGACAGTTTGGATTGGTTAATCTGGAAGCTAGCCAGCGGCTTTCCAAATTGATTGCGCTTGCCGGTGTAGTCCAAGGCAGTGTCGAGCACGCCCATTTGCAGTCCTACTGCTTGCCAGCCCACCGTGGAGCGGGCGGACTTTAATACCTTGTTGGTGTCTTTGAAGGTATTGGCATGAGCCAGTTTGTAATCGTCTGGAACAAAGACGTCGTTTAGCGTGATATCAGCATTTTGGACGGCGCGAAGCGCGATGCGGTTTTCCATGAGGGTGGCCTTGTAGCCTTCCCAGGAGGTATCCACCAGGAATCCCTTGACATGGTTGTCCTCTGGGTCGCGAGCCCAGATGATGACGTAGTCAGACCATGTAGCGTTGCCGATCCAACGCTTGGCGCCGTTGAGGATCCATCCGCCATCGACCTTCCTGGCGGTGGTGGACATGTCTTGGGCGACATCGGAGCCAGCATCTGGCTCGGTGATTGCGAAGACGCCGGTCTTTTTCACCGCATAGATATCTGGGAGCCAACGCTTTTTCTGTTCTTCGGAGGCTAGTAGCTCGATTGAACCGGTAAACAGCCCATCCTGGCCGCTAAAGAAGGTGCCAACCGAGGCATCAGCGCGATGGATTTCTGCCGTGACGAGCCCAGCTAATAGGTGGGAGCGGCCTTGGTGGCGTACGAGGCTGATGATGTCGAGGTCTTGAATCGAGGGGAGTAATTCATGGGGGAATTCCGAACGGTTCCAGTAGTCGGTGGCGATAGGGCGAACCTTCTCGTGGGTCCATTCGCGCACCTTGTGGAGTATCTCTAGCTCCTCGGCGGGAAGGTCCTTTTCAAATCCATAGAAGTCTCCGTCCGGGTAGCGGCCAGTCATAGGGTCCTCCAATCTCATAGGTAATCTGACGCACAATTGGTTTCAGAATGTAATCTATGACACTCTGTGGGGGATAGGTTACGGAGTGCGGCAAGACGGAGCATTAGCTGAACCGTGTGGAAAGTCTTGTATGTGAGACTGTTAAAAAGTAAGTTATTTCTGTGTAGTAACAGTTATTGGTAGCGGAGGATGGGTGACAGTGGCTAAATCTCAGGTCCCAGCGGCAAGAAACGTGCTCGCTATTTTACGGTTGCTTTCTACTATTGACGTCCCCATTTCTGCCAGTCGTATCCGTTCTGAGCTGGACCTACCGCGCTCGTCTACCTATCACCTGCTTAATGAAATGGTGGAGTCTGGCTTTGTAGTCCACATCGAGGAAAACCAAACTTACGGTCTTGGGCTTGCTGCATACGCCATGGCTTCGGCATATTCCACGCAACAGCCACTCGTACGACTAGCCACTAATCAACTGCGCGATATAGCAACGGTGGTGGCCGGCTCGGGCCACGTTGCGCGCATGTCTGGATCAGAGATTGTCTATTTGCAAGAGGTGCGAGCACCGGGGGCCGTTTCCTTGGTGACGGATAAGGGGGTGCGCTTGCCTGCGTATAAGACTGCTTCCGGAAAGATTATGATGGCCTACCAGTCAGACAGTGAGGTGCGTGCCGCCTTTTCCGATAAGGGGGCATCTGCCTATTTCTCTCCCTATAAGAAGCAGGTGGATGTCTTTCGTGCTCGTGGGTGGGCAGAGGAAAGGGAAGAAATTTCTAAAGGGCAAGCAACGGTCGCGGTAGCCGTTATGGATCACCTCAGACGCCCTTCCGCGTCACTGGCCGTGACCTTTTCCATAAACGAGGAAAACCTAGCGAAAGAGGGGGTGGTGGTGGACCGCCTAACGATATTGGCTAAGGATCTTTCTCGCCGTATCTATGGCAAAAAGTCCGCCGGTTAGGTTTCCCATCCTCACATGGCAAAAATATGATGTAGCATACATCTATCGCGTTGGGCTGTCGCGCGACACATTTTTAGCTATTGATCCAGAACAAGGAGATTGTCATGCCTAACGCCTACCCATCCACCGTGACCGTCAACGTTGGTGCGCTGAGCATCGAAGACGTCGTTGCTGTTGCCCGCTATGGGGCGAAGGTGGAGATTGCGCCCGAGGCTCTCGAAGAGGTAGCCGCGACCCGTGAGCGCGTGGAAGAACTGGCACAGGATCCCACCCCGGTCTATGGCATCTCCACCGGCTTTGGTGCACTTGCCCGCCGCCACATTCCAGAGGAAATGCGCGCCCAGCTGCAGCTTTCCCTGGTGTGCTCGCATGCTGCGGGCACGGGACCGGAGGTGGAAGAAGAAGTTATCCGTGCACTGATGCTGCTGCGCCTGTCCACCTTGTGTACCGGTCGTACCGGCGTGCGCCCTGTGGTGGTAGAAACCTATGCCAAGGCGCTGAACGCTGGCATCGTTCCGGTGGTGCGCGAGTATGGCTCGCTCGGCTGCTCTGGCGACTTGGCGCCGCTGGCACATTGCGCGCTGGCCCTGCTGGGCGAGGGCGAGGTGCGTGTCAACGGCGAGCTCAAGGATGCGGGCGACGCCCTGGCCGCGGCCGGCATTGAACCGCTGCAGCTGCGCGAGAAGGAAGGCCTCGCGCTTATTAACGGCACCGATGGCATGCTCGGCCAGCTCTGCCTGGCCATTACTGACCTGCGCGCGGCCGCAAAGACGGCCGATATTGCTACTGCTATGACTGTGGAAGGGTTGCTTGGCACCCTCGTGGTCTTTGCTGATGACCTGCAGCAGCTGCGCCCGCACCCAGGCCAGGCCGATGCCGCGGCGAATATCCTTCAGGTGGCAGGAGGTTCGCAGATTTTGGAGGCCGCGCTCGAGGAGTTCAAGAAGAATCAGGTGCAGGATGCCTACTCCGTGCGCTGTGCCCCGCAGGTTGCCGGTGGGTTCCGCGATACCTTGGCCCACACCGCCCAGGTGGCCGAGCGCGAGCTGGCCGCTGCTGTGGATAACCCGGTGGTGACCAAGGATGGCCGCGTGGTCTCTAATGGCAATTTCCACGGTGCACCGGTGGCCTATGCGCTCGATTTCCTCGCTATCGTCACCGCGGACTTGGCGTCCATTTCCGAGCGCCGCACCGACCGCTTCTTGGACCCAGCGCGCAACCGCGGGTTGAATGCTTTCCTTGCTGATGACCCCGGTGTGGACTCCGGCCACATGATCGCGCAGTACGCCCAGGCTGGCATCGTCAGTGAGATGAAGCACCTGGCTAACCCCTCCTCGGCTGATTCCATTCCGTCTTCGGCCATGCAGGAAGACCACGTGTCCATGGGCTGGTCCGCTGCCCGCAAGCTGCGCAAGGCTGTCGATGGCCTGCAGCGGGTGCTCGCCGTAGAGATCCTCACTGCCGCCCGCGCCATCGACATGCGCGAGGGCACCCCGGCCAAGGGCACCGGCGCGGTGATTGAGAAGCTGCGCGAGACTGTCGAAGGCCCCGGCGTAGACCGATACCTGTCCCCGGAAATCGAGGAGACTGTACGCCTAGTCAAGGAGGGCGCTCTTATCGACGCCGTCGAGGACGCTACTGGAAAGCTGCGTGGTTAATATGTCGACCATTTCTTGG
The DNA here is from genome assembly GCF_039907195.1 of Corynebacterium sp. c3Ub_189. Taxonomy (NCBI): domain Bacteria; kingdom Bacillati; phylum Actinomycetota; class Actinomycetes; order Mycobacteriales; family Corynebacteriaceae; genus Corynebacterium; species Corynebacterium sp. c3Ub_189. Next base: position 58,184 of record NZ_JASBOF010000005.1, read on the forward strand.
CATCCACAGACCGAACCTAACCCCTTGCCATTTTCGCCCTTTAAGGCGAGCACGGTTCCAAGGCCCATTGGTTGGCTCTCTAGCGTCGACGGCCAAGGGCGCGAAAATATCGCCCCCTACAGCCAGTGGCAAAACCTCACCTTCGATCCACCTATGGTGATGTTCTCGGCTAACCAGTACCCGGATGGCCGCCGCAAGGACACGGTCCTCAATGCCGAGGAAACCGGCTGGTTCGTATGGAATATGGCTACCTATGACCTGCGTGAAGAGGTCAATAAATCCGCCCAAGTACTGGATTACGGCGAAAGCGAATGGGATCGCCTTTCCGTGACCAAGGAATACGCGGACAACCACCGCATTCCCATGGTGAAGGAATCGCCAGTGAAGTTCGAGTGTCAGTACAAGACCTCCTTGCGGGTGCCCGGCAATTCCAAGGTGGGCACCATCGACCTTGTGGTGGCGGATGTCAAGACCATTCACATCGATGAATCCGTCATCGATGAGGACGGCAAGCTCGATATCCTCAAGATTAAGCCCATTGCGCGCATGGGTTACTTTGACTACACCGTGGTCACAGAGCGGTTCGAGATGCGCGTTCCCGGTTCCGATGACGCCGCGCGCGCCGGGCTAGAGGGCAGCGCGTAGCTCCTTGTCCATGGCCTGCTGGCCCGCGTGGGTGGGGTGCATGGGGAAGGAATTGGTGTCCTTGCCCGTAAAATCCACCCACGGCGAGGGGGAGCAGGCGGTGTGGTCTAGGGCGGCGTCGGCAAGCACGTAAGTAGCCCCATTGCGCTCGGCGGCCTCGCGCACCGCCTGGTTGATGCGCTCGATGGAGCCTGCCAACCATTCCCGGTCACTGGCCGGGATTTTTTCTATGTAGGGGCAGGTCTCCCCGCGCTTTATCAGCGGAAGGTAGCCGGTGGCGAGGATCTTCGCATTAGGGGAGCGGCGGCGAATCTCCTCGTAAACCTTGTCCAGCCGGCGGGGCAGATCGCGGATTTCCAGGTCAATCTGCGCGCCGGATTGCGCCTGGCAGATATCGTCCGTGGCGCACTGGGTAAGGCGCACGAAGCTGGCGTCATTGCCGCCGATGGATAGGCTCACCAGGTCGGTGTCCTCGCGTAGGGCGTCCACCTGGGCGGGGTGCTCGCCGGCCGAGGAAAGCACGTCGAGGGTGCTAGCGCCCTGGCAGGCGACATTGGTGAGCTCTGCGCCCATCTCCTTGGCCGCGAGCTCGGGGTAGGAATCCTGTGCGCGCACGCAGGTATTGGGCGGATCCAGTGGCAGCGTGGTCGAGCCCATGGCGGCATAGGAATCTCCTAGCGCCACATAGTGGGGCGGCTGCGGTTCCTCGGCGGGGGTGGAACAAGCGGCGAGGAGGGCCACGGAAAGGAGGGGGATGAACCGACGCATGCAGGCCATCGTAGATCACTCCGCGGGTGTCTCATATACGAGACAGTTCGGGTTCGTGTGGCATGGTACACAGAGCTAGGTCACAGTACCTTGTGACATGTGACGCTGAACAAGTCCTCGGGGACAGCCCCGGGACACCGGCCTAGGGGGCTTGGGAAGGCGTCGAACAAGCACGACGAAAGGAAGCCCATGTCTCAACCACGCGAAGTACGCGCGCCGCGCGGAACCGAACTGTCCGCCAAGTCCTGGCAGACCGAAGCGCCCCTGCGCATGCTCATGAATAACCTCGACCCCGAGGTTGCCGAGCGCCCCGAGGACCTCGTGGTCTATGGCGGCACCGGCCGCGCAGCACGCAGCTGGGAAGCCTTCGACGCCATCGTTGAATCCCTCAAGGACCTCGAGTCCGATGAGACCCTGCTGGTGCAGTCCGGCAAGCCGGTAGGCATTTGGAAGACCAACGAGTGGGCACCGCGCGTGCTCATCGCTAACTCCAACCTCGTGGGAGACTGGGCTAACTGGGAGCACTTCCGCAAGCTCGAGGACGAGGGCCTCATGATGTACGGCCAGATGACGGCCGGATCCTGGATCTACATCGCCACCCAGGGCATCCTGCAGGGCACCTTCGAGACCTTCGCGGCTGTGGCGAAGAAGCGTTTTGGCGGCAGCTTGGCCGGCACCTTCACCCTGACCGGTGGCTGCGGCGGCATGGGTGGCGCACAGCCGCTGTCCGTCACCCTCAACGGCGGCGCCTGCCTCATCGTGGACGTGGACGAGACCCGCCTGAAGCGTCGTCAGCACAAGCGCTACCTAGATGAGGTTGTCACCGACCTCGACGAGGCCCTGAAGCTGGTCCTGGATGCCAAGGAAAACAAGAAGGCCCTGTCCGTCGGCCTCGTGGGCAACGCCGCTGAAGTCTTTCCGGAGATCCTGCGCCGCCAGCGCGCCGGGGAATTTACCGTAGATATCGTCACGGACCAGACCTCCGCACATGACCCGCTGTCCTACCTGCCTTCTGAAATCACCATGGAAGACTGGCACAACGAGGCCAAGGCGGATCCGACCACCTTTACCAAGAAGGCTCGCGAGTCCATGGCCGCCCAGGTCCAGGCCATGGTCGAGTTCCAGGATGAGGGTGCCGAGGTCTTCGACTACGGCAACTCGATCCGCGATGAGGCCCGCAAGGCCGGCTACCAGCGCGCCTTCGAGTTCCCGGGCTTCGTTCCGGCCTATATCCGCCCGCTCTTCTGCGAGGGCCTGGGCCCCTTCCGCTGGGCCGCGCTTTCCGGCGACCCGGAGGACATCAAGGTCACCGACCAAGCGCTCAAGGAGCTCTTCCCGGACAACGAGCACCTGCACAACTGGCTCGACGCCGCCGAAGAATACGTCGAATTCGAGGGCCTGCCGGCTCGCATTTGCTGGCTGGGCTACAACGAGCGCCACAAGGCCGGCCTGCTCTTTAATGACCTGGTCCGCGAGGGCAAGATCAAGGCGCCGATCGTCATCGGCCGTGACCACCTGGATTCTGGTTCCGTGGCATCCCCATACCGCGAAACCGAGGCCATGCTCGATGGCACCGATGCCGTGGCTGACTGGCCGCTGCTCAACGCCATGACCGCCGTATCTTCCGGCGCTACCTGGGTTTCCCTCCACCACGGCGGTGGCGTGGGCATGGGCCGCTCCATCCACGCCGGCCAGGTCACCGTTGCAGATGGCACCGAGCTCGCCGCGGCCAAGCTGCGCGCGGTGCTCACCAATGACCCGGGCATGGGCGTTATCCGCCACGTCGATTCCGGCTACACTCGCGCGAAGGAGGTCGCCGACGAGCGCGGCGTCCGCATTCCGATGGAATTCAAGGCAAGGGACTAGATGAGCACACTTTTTACCGGCATTTCAGAACTCCGTACAGTCAGCGAGCGTGGCACGCTTAACGACGCCGCCATTATCGCCCAATCCGGCACCATCGCCTGGGTCGGCCCAGCCTCCGAGGCACCGGCGGCTGACGAGAAGGTGGACCTGGGCGGCCGCGCCGTTCTGCCCGGCTGGGTAGATTCGCACACCCACATGGTCTTTGACGGTGACCGCTCCGCCGAATTCGAGGCCCGCATCTCCGGCGGCTCCTACGAGGCGGGCGGCATCGCGGTGACCATGGATGCCACCCGCCAGGCTGGCACCGACCGCCTGGACAAGCTGGTGACGGAGCGCGTGGCCGCCGGCCGCCGCGGTGGCACCACCACCTTCGAGACCAAGACGGGCTACGGACTCAATACTGAGTCCGAGGTGGAGGCCGCCAAGGTAGCCTCCCGCCACGTCGATGACGTGACCTTCTTGGGCGCGCACCTGGTCCCGCCAGGAGCGGACGCGGAGGAGTACCTTGACGAGGTCGTTGGCCCCATGCTCGAGGGCGTTGCTCCCTACGTGCAGTGGATCGACGTCTTCTGCGAGCGCGGCGCCTTCAACGAGGAACAATCCCGCCGCGTGCTGGAGGCCGGTAAGAAGTTGGGCCTGGGCCTGCGCGTGCACGGCAACCAGCTGGGCGAGGGGCCAGGCGTTGCCCTCGCCGTCGAACTGGGCGCGGCCTCGGTAGACCACGTCAATCACCTAACCGACGAGGACGTCGAGCTGCTGGCCAATTCCGATACCGTGGCCACCATGCTGCCGGCGTGCGACCTGTCCACCCGCGAGCCGCTCGCCCCGGGCCGCACGCTTCTCGACGCCGGCGCTACCCTCGCCATCGCCTCCAACCTCAACCCCGGCACGTCCTATACCTCCTCGATGAATTACTGCGTGACCACCGCGGTCCTGCAGCAACACCTCTCCGTCGATGAGGCCATCCACGCCGCCACCACCGGCGGAGCGACCGCCCTGCGCCGCCACAACGTTGGCAACGGCCTCGACCCGCAGGGCCGCCCCGCTAAGGGCACCATTGTGGAGGGCGCCGCCGCGGACCTGCACGTGCTCGACGCCCCCAGCGCCGTGCACTTGGCCTACCGCCCAGGCATGCCACTGAGCTATCGCACCTTTATCGCCGGAGCCTAGCGCTCCTCTAGAAAGGTCGCCGCTATCTGATATAGTCGGCGGCCTTTTTCTTTTGTCATATGCAGCCACGCGTCTTTTTTGCCGATAAAGACCGCCCGCGATCCATCCGGATCTTCTACCATAAAGAGGGTTTCTTCGTCTTGTGCACCATGAACAGTCCATGACTCTGGGTCGTAGAGGCGACGGAAGCGCCCTAGCTCTATCTCTACGTCCGTGCGGGTGATAGCCGGTGGCCGGTAGGGGAGGTTATCGGGGCCGTAGTCCTTTCGCGGTCCTTTTCTTTCTCCGCGCTCAAAGTCGCTATAGAGCTCGCTCACCTGGGCGCGCACCAGCCCATTGTTGTCCTCCGTGGATTCTATGCGCAGGCATAAAGGGTGCCGAGGCCGTGAAGTAAAGCAGGAGTATAGGCGGCCTACCTTAGGCTTATCAACAGCACTAAAAGTCACAAACTTGGCACGAGATGCGAAATCAAACTCCACCGGAAAGTAAGTAGTTTTCTCGTTGTCCACCACGCTGCCAAGGCTAAGAAGCTTAGGACGTGCGGCGTATTCAGTGCGGTGAAAGCGCACTGGATCTAGCTCCACCACATAAAACTCAAAATTGTCCTCCACCTTAGTTATGCGAAAAACGGGGTTTAGGTGAAAGCGGCGGTCTGTAATGTGTACAAACTCGCCATGCTGTGGCCGACGGCTGCGCCTAGTGGGGTAGATCAGGCCCGTAGACAGCGAGGACAGATAAAGATCTACCGGAGGGTCCAGTTCCGTGCTGAACCCTGGATACGAACTTAGCTTGGCACGGATACGTGCTTGGTCGTAAAGGAACCGTGGGCGTGGATGAGACATGAACTGCACCTTAGAAGAAGGACGCGACGCCACGCTTCGGTGTTTTCGAACTGCTTCGAACATTGCAGGAAATCTGGGCTAGGAAAGCCGAGGAGCTGCGCAATGGAGTTTGTGGCTGCAATCGCGTAGGGTTGGTGAAGCAATGAGCATTACCGATAACGCCACCGGCGGCGTCAACGAGCCGGAAGATTTTAATAAGTCGGAATCTCAGGACAACTCGCAAGGTGTCACCAAGGACACCAGGGCTGCGAATACTTCTGAGGACACCGGCGCTGAGTCCGAAGATTCAGCCAACGACAACTCCCAGGGGTTCGCGCATCTTGGCCTGCCAGAGAAAATTCTGGAGGCCGTTGCGAAAGTAGGCTTCACCAAGCCTTCCCCCATTCAGGAAGAAACCATCCCGATCTTGATGGAAGGCCGCGACGTTGTCGGCCTCGCCCAGACCGGTACCGGCAAGACCGCAGCCTTTGCGCTGCCGGTTTTGTCGCAGATTGACACCAAAGCCCGCCATCCGCAGGCCCTCGTGCTCGCTCCAACCCGCGAGCTGGCCCTGCAGGTGGCGGACTCCTTCCAATCCTTCGCCGAGTCCCTCAAGGGCGTCGAGGTGCTGCCTATTTACGGCGGCCAAGCTTATGGCATTCAGCTTTCCGGTCTGCGCCGCGGTGCGCAGGTCATTGTGGGTACCCCGGGTCGCGTCATCGACCACCTGGAGAAGGGCTCGCTGGACCTGTCGCAGCTGCAGTTCCTCGTCCTCGATGAGGCCGATGAGATGCTGAACATGGGCTTCCAGGAAGACGTCGAGCGCATCCTGGAAGACACCCCGGACCGCAAGCAGGTGGCGCTTTTCTCGGCTACCATGCCGAACGCTATTCGGCGCCTGTCTAAGCAGTACCTCGACAACCCCGCCGAGGTCACGGTGAAGTCCGAGCGCCGCACCAATGACAACATCACGCAGCGCTTCCTCCTCATCCCGCACCGCGCAAAGATGGATGCCTTCACCCGCATCCTCGAGGTCATCAATTACGACGCCATCATCGTCTTCTGCCGCACCAAGCACGAGACCGAAGAAGTGGCTGAGACCCTGCGTGACTGTGGTTTCAGCGCCGCCGCCATCAACGGCGATATTGCGCAGGCGCAGCGTGAGCGCACCGTCGATCAGCTTAAGGATGGCCGCCTAGACATCCTCGTGGCTACCGACGTCGCCGCCCGTGGCCTTGACGTTGAGCGCATCACCCACGTGGTCAACTTCGATATCCCGAACGATACCGAGTCCTACGTGCACCGCATCGGCCGCACCGGCCGCGCGGGCCGTTCCGGCGAAGCCATCCTGTTCGTCACCCCGCGCGAGCGCCGCATGTTGCGCTCCATCGAGCGCGTGACCAACGCCCGCCTGGAAGAGATGGACCTGCCGTCCGTCGATGAGGTCAATGAAAAGCGCAAGGAAAAGTTTGCGCAGTCCATTACCAACTCCATGGACAATAAGCAGGCGGATTTCTTCCGCACCTTGGTGCGCAAATACTCCGAGGACAATAACGCGGCCATGGATGACATTGCCGCAGCCCTCGCCGTCATGCTGCAGGGCGGCAAGAACTTCCTGATGGAAGACAAGCCGCTTCCCAAGCCGAAGCGCGACCGCGAACGCCGCGACGATCGCAAGCGTGATTTCAAGGGCGGCGGCAAGGGCCGCGGCCCCAAGCGGCCGGACGGAGACTTTGAGACGTACCGACTGGACGTCGGCAAGCGGCAAAATGTGCGCCCGGGAGCTATCGTGGGTGCCATCGCCAATGAAGGCGGATTGTCGGCCAAGGACTTCGGCCGCATCACCATCGCGGTGGGCCATACCCTGGTTGACCTGCCAAAGAACCTTGACCCGGCAGTGCTGGACCGCCTGAAGGATACCCGTATTTCCGGCCAGCTGATCAAGATTCAAAAGGACACCGGCCGCCCGCCACGCCGTGACCACGGCGGCGGACGCAAGCGCGGTGGACGCTGGCGAGACTAGCATTTTCGACTGAATGGGCCTTTTCGGAGGCCCATTTTTTCGTGCCTTTTGACCTGCGGTTTTACTATAAACGGGGGTAGTGTGTCGGAGGGGTTTTGTATACTGAAAGCGCAAACATGTTCTAGAGAAACTTCTGCGGGGGAAGTCCATGAATGCGCCCTACTTTGCCAATACCAATCCAGCAAATTCCACCTCACAAGCAGCAACAGACATCCGCAAGGCCGAATACCTCCTCTGGAAGCGCCTGCATCCAGACCCGGATGATGATATCGAAATAATTAGCCAATCACTGTCAGATCTCACCGGAACGCGGCAGTCCCGAATTAGAAATATCATTTTCGCCTTTGAGCGATTACAGGAGCTGCCGCGCCTTAAAGCCCGGCAGGAAGAGCACTACCACTTAGATTTAGACCGCTTAATTACCATCGACCAGACGCTGTCCAAGTTGGGCGAGATTGGCACCGAACAATGCCTGCTTATCGACGCCGAATTAACCACCTACCTCACCCCCAAACGTCCCAACCAAAAATTACCGTCCCATCGCAACCTGCGGCGAAAGCTGCGGGAGCTCATTGTCCGCCTTGATCCGACCATTGCCGCACGCGACCCGCGCCGCAAAGAGACTTATCACCTTGAGCCCACGGGCGGGGAGTGGGCCGCAGTGTGCCTAGACGTGGGCTTAGAGACTGCCGAAATCATCGACCGAAATATTCGCGGTGTGGCCACGGAGAAGGACATTTCCTTGGCTCAGGCTGCGGTCGAGTTGCTCACCGGCGAGGCCGAAGCCAAGGCGAAGGTGGTGCTCAATATGTACCGCTGCGATCTGCCGGATGCTCCGGCCTTCGTCCAAAGCTTGGGGTGGGTTTCACCGGAGGTTGCCGATGACATGCAATCGCGGGCCACGACCGTCCGCGACATGGATGCAGCAGCGGAGGATGAAAGCAGAAACTATGTAACGCCGCCGCATATCCGCGCCTTTGTGGAGGGGCTCGATGGAACCTGCCGGTGGCCCGGCTGCACGAGGCCGGCGATGGCCTCCCAGATGGACCACCGGCACGATTTCGCCGAAGGGGGTCCTACCTCTGCAGCAAATTTGACCTGCCTTTGTCAACACCACCACAACATAAAGACCGATGGCCGAGCCTTCTATATTAAGGACCCGGTTAGCGGGGACATCGTCTGGCTCTTTGAGGATTCCACTTGGGTCTATGACGAGGCTAGCGGTCCGCTTACACCGAAGAATCGGCGGTGGGCACAGACGGTGGCGCAGGCGACGCGGCGGCATCGAGAAAATGCGCACGAAGATGCACAAAAGTTGAAGGAGGAGCTCAAAAACGAGAAAAGGGACAGTGAAGACACTGTCCCAGAAGAATAAATGGCCTCTTAGAAGGCCACTTAGAAGTTGACGTACATCAGGATAAGGCAGACAATCCACAGCAGGTTGAACACGCCGCCGAATGCGGACAGCGGCTTCTTTGCTGCCGCGTAGTCGAAGGATTCAGTGGACTCGAGGGCGGCCATTGCCTTCTTCTGCTTTGGCAGAATGACGAAGAAGAGCAGGCACCATGCGACGATGGCAACCAAGATGGCGATGTGGAAATTGACCGCGGACTTGTAAGCGTCAATATCGGACAGGAATACGCCGAGGCCGAGGATAGGCACGATGGCAGAGATGTAGCCGTAGGTATTGGTGATGTTATGCAGGACGCGAGCGGAGCCGAGCGCCGCGTGGTCGCCTTGTGCTGCTTTGGCCATTTGGGTCTGGAAGCTGGAGGTGGATACGCATACTGGGCCGATCAAGAGAATGGCTGCGGCCACGTGGAGAAATACAAGGAAAGAAGTCATTGAAAGAACCCTTCAATCGCGGAAAGTTGCCACGTCAACCCTAATCAATTTCCGGTGAGTACGGCTAACCGACATTGCCTTTGCATCGCCCGCACGTCCTTGGAAGGGAGGGGAAGGGCGTACTTGCGGGCGATGTCGGCGAGGCGGCGCGAATAGTCGCAACGATTGGCCGGAGGAAGCCAATCCGCAGGGAGGGAGTCTGACTTTTCTTGGTTGAGCTCACGGCTGGTGGCCACGAGATTGAGCGGGTCGTTGCCAAAGCGGACCTTGGTTTCGCGGTCCCACTCGGAAGCGCCCATGTCATAGGCCGCGGAGAGGGGAAAGATATGGTCGATCTCAATGGGAGAGGCAGCGGGAATGGTGGTGCCACTATAGGGGTCATAAACAGTCCCGCTGCGGGCGTGGCAGGCGTGGAGGGGTTCGCTGGATTGGCTTTCTAGAATGACCTCGCGGGTGGTGCAGGCGCCGTGGGGCTGCCAGATGCCGAAGTCTTCACGGTTGTAGCCGGCGGCTTCGGGGCGGGAGGGGAGCGTGGTGACGTCAAAACGCGGAAAAGGCCACGCATACCATGCACCGATGAGGACGGTGATGCATGATAGCGCGGCCAGGTAATAGGACTTCATGTCCTATTGGACTGCGAGGGGCCCGCGTTGGTTCCGATTACTTATCAGTGACCTTTTCTGCGGCTTCCTCAAAGTCGAGATTGGAGTTATTTTCCACGAGCTTGGCCAGCTTGGTGGCCTCTTCGAACTCAGCAACAACCTCCGGCTGTGGTTCCTTGGTGAGCTTGGTGACTACGACGGCCACGAGGAGGGCCAGGAAGAAGCCTGGGACCATCTCATAGAGGACGTCGGAAAGCGGGGACATGCCCCAGCCAATGGCCACGACGGCACCGGTTAGCATGCCGGCAATCGCGCCGGTGGAATTGAAGCGCTTCCAGTACAGGGACAGCAGAACGATGGGGCCGAAGGCGGAACCGAAGCCTGCCCAGGCGAAGCCAACTAGGCCGAGGATGGAATCGGACGGGTTGATAGCCAGCAGAGCGGCGATGACCGCGATGGCCACGATGGCGGTGCGGGAGAGGTTGATGAGGACCTGCTCGCTGGGCTTCTTCTTAGCAAAGATGAGGAAGAGGTCCTCGATGAGGGAAGTAGAGACGACGAGCATCTGGGACGACATGGTGGACATGATGGCGGCCAGAACTGCGGTCAGGACGAAGCCGGCGGGCAGTGGGTGCATCATGGCCTGCGCCATATCCAGGAAGATGGTTTCGAAGTTGTCCTGGTCGGTGATGCTGTGGCCGGTCTGGGTGAAGTAAACGGTGCCAGAGAGAGCGACGAAGATGGCGCCGATGACGGACAGGCCCATCCAGGTAACGCCGTAGAAGCGGCCCTGGCGGGCGTCGGAAGGCTTACGCAGCGCCATGAAGCGGACCACGATGTGTGGCTGGCCAAAGTAGCCCAGGCCCCAGGCCAGGTTGCCGATGATGACGCCAGCGGAAACGCCCGCGAACATGGAGAAGTAGTTGTCATTTTCCACTACGCCATCGGTGCCGTAGGCATTATTGCTGGCGAAAGAGAAGATGGAGGCAGGATCGCTGAGAGAGACGATTGCCATAATTGGCACGATCATCAGGGCGACGAACATAAGCACGCCCTGGACGACGTCCGTGTAGGACACCGCCAAGAAGCCACCGACGAAGGTGTAGAAGATGGTCACCGCGGCGATAACGAGCATGCCGGTGAGGTAGTCGCCACCGAAGGTGGACTCAAAGTAGCGGCCGCCGGAGACCATGCCGGAGGAGACGTAGAAGGTAAAGAAGAAGATGATGATAGCTGCAGAGATGATGCGCAGCAGACGGGACTTATCGTGCAGGCGGTTTTCAAAGAAGGACGGCACGGTAATCGAGTTGGCCGCGATCTCCGAGTAGGAGCGCAGGCGCGGTGCGACCCACTTCCAGTTTGCCCAGCAGCCGACGAGCAGGCCGATGGCCATCCATAGCTCGGACATGCCGGAGAGGAAGAGCGCGCCAGGCAGGCCCATGAGGAGCCAGCCGGACATGTCGGAAGCGCCTGCGGAGAGAGCCGCTACGAATGGGTGCAGACCACGGCCGCCCAAAACATAATCGTCATATTGATCGGTTTGCTTGTAGCTCCAATAGCCAATGGCTGCCATTGCGAGGAGATACACGATCATCGCAATGACGTACCAAGTTGAATCTTGCACGATTTACTCCTTGTAGATGTGTGATGACATTCTCACGTTAACGGGGTCACAAGGTTAACCCAAGCGAAAATACAGGTGTGGCGCAGATCTCCGTTTCGATTTTCTGTCGTTCAACTGGGAAAAGGGTGGAACATAACGAGCCTGTAACAAAACCAAAAGGGGCTGCTATGCTGGCGGCTATGGCTTCTTACCTCGTGCATGGACTGTGGCTCCCCGTTACGGGACTAGGTCTATGGATTGAACAGGTAGAAGGACACAAGATCGTCATGCCCAACGCCGTCCCCGAGGGCACCTTCCCGCCAGCGGTGGAGTCCATCTTGGCGCAGAAATCCTTCCGCAACCGAGCGCGGGTATCGCTGCGTACGCCAAAGGGCAAGGATGTCTCCCTGATGGTGCCCATGGCGATGTTCGGACCCGAAGAGGCCGTGGCGGCGCTTGCCCAAATGGAGCACCTGAACCACAAGCCGCCCGCCACCATCGCGCCAGACCTCCAGTGGCTCATCCACGCCTACAGCGGCCTGTGCAAGTTTGTGCGCGCCGGGCGGGTGACCTTCCGGCTGGCTTACCAGGCCAATGAGTGGTTCCCCATGTGGCAGCTGGCCTCCGGCTTGGGCGAGCGCGGCTGGCTCGCGGAGATGATGGCGGCCGCGCCAGGAATCTTGCACGTTAATAACCGTGCGCTGTCGGATGATATGGCCGATGAGCTTACCCACTGGATTGCCTTCCGCGAGCTGCGGCCCGTGGCGGAGGCGCCGCGGCCGATGCCATGGCACGAGTTTGCTCGCGCCCTGCTCGATACGCGGCCGATCCGACGGGGGCGATCGCAGCTGCTGCGCGGGCTCAATGAGTGGAAGAACTCCATTTACGAGGTAGAGCTCCAGCTGGTCTACATCGTGGAGGAGCCGCTTGACGATGACCCGGATACGGCCAAGTGGCCAGTGCGCGTGCGGGTTCGCTCGGGCACGGATTCTCCGCGGCCGGTGTCGGCGCAGAGTTTGGATAGGGCGAGTGTGGAAAAGCTGCGCGAGGCTCACCGCAAAGCAGTGCGCATCGCACCCACACTGAGGGAGACCGCGCAACTGCCGCAGCCTGGCGACGGCGACTGGGACGTCTACCTTGAAACCCACCAGCTCACCCACTTTATTACCCACGAGGTGGATAAGCTCAAGGCCAGCGGCGTGACCGTCATGCTTCCCAAAGCCTGGGCGCAGATGGAGACTAAGGCCAAGTTGGAAACCCACGAGGCCCGCGATCCGGCTGAAGCCGCCACGAAGAAGCACATCGGCATGAATAAGCTGGTGGACTATAACTGGCGCATGTCCGTGGGCGATGTGGAGCTGACCGAGGAAGAGATGGAGGACCTGGTCAATTCCAAGTCCGGCCTCATCCAGCTGCGCGGCAAGTGGGTCATGGCCGATAAGCAGGTCGTCTCCCAAGTCTCCGGCTACATGGACGCGCTGCGGGAGAAGGCCATCGCGCGCAAGAAGAAGGAGCTCGAGCAGCTAGCAGCCTCCGCAGAGATGGCTAAGCAGCTCGACCAGCCAGGGTGGGAAGCTCTGATGGCGGACGTGGAGCGCCGCCGCCAAGAATTCAACGAGGGCGGCGAGGAGCACGAGCAGGTCACCGTGGCCGAGCTGCGCGAGCTGGCGCTGGAGTCCATGACCCAAGAGCCCATCGAGTTCACCGGCAGCACTTGGCACACGGCGCTGCTCGGCGGGGTGGATAAGGTCGCCCCGGAGCGCGTGGAGATTCCTACGACTGTGCATGCGGAGCTGCGCGAGTACCAGCGCCGCGGCGTCGACTGGCTGTACTGGATGTCGCGCAGTGGCATTGGAGCAGTGCTTGCCGACGACATGGGGCTCGGCAAAACCCTCCAACTACTGTCCCTCCTCGCGGTAGAAAAGGACCGCGGTGAGCAGACCGGTCCCACGCTCGTGGTGGCACCAACGTCCGTGGTGGGCAACTGGGCCCGCGAGGCCCAGCGCTTCGTCCCAGACTTCAAGGTTATGGTGCAGCATGGCTCGAGCCGTCCGCGTGGCGAGGACTTTTTAAAGGAGGCCAGCGAGTGTGACCTCGTCATCACCACCTACGGCACCGTGGGCCGCGATTTTAAGGACATGGGCGAAGTGGGCTGGCAGCGCGTTGTCCTCGATGAGGCCCAGGCCATCAAGAATTCCGCGACGCGCTCTTCCAAGGCCGTGCGCTCGCTGCCCTCGGAACACCGCGTGGCGCTGACCGGCACTCCCGTGGAAAATCGCCTCTCTGAGATGCGCTCCATCCTGGATTTCTGCAATCCCGGCGTGCTGGGCACCGCTTCGTTCTTCCGCAATCACTTTGCTAAGGCCATCGAGCGCAATAATGACGAGGAAATGTCCGAGCGCCTGCGCCAGCTCACCGCGCCGTTTATCCTCCGCCGCGTCAAGACGGATCCGAATATCATCGATGACCTGCCGGAAAAGTCCGAGCAGATCCTCACCGTATCCATGACCACCGAACAGGCTGCCCTGTATAAGGCGCTGGTCAACCAGGTGAAAAAGGACCTGCAGGAAGCGACGGGCATCAATAAGCGCGGTTTGGTGCTGGCCTCACTCACCCGCATTAAGCAGATTTGTAATCACCCCGCGCACTACCTAGGCGATAACTCGCCGGTGGTGCTCAAGGGAAAGCACCGCTCCGGCAAGGTCAAAGAGCTCATGCGCATCGTGGATGAGGCCACCGAATCCGGCGAGCGTCTCCTGGTGTTTACCCAGTACAAGGCCTTTGGTGATATCTTGCAGCCTTACCTAAGCGACCAGCTCGGCCGCGAGATCCCCTTCCTGCACGGCGGGGTAAGCAAGAATAAGCGCGACCAGATGGTGGAGGACTTCCAGTCCGAGGACGGCCCGCCGGCGATGATCCTATCGCTCAAGGCGGGCGGCACCGGCCTGAACCTCACGGCCGCCTCTATCGTCGTGCACATGGACCGCTGGTGGAACCCGGCGGTGGAAAACCAGGCGACGGACCGTGCCTTCCGCATTGGCCAGCGCCGCAATGTGCAGGTGTATAAGATGATCACCGCAGGTACGCTGGAGGAATCCATCCAGGATATCTTGGACGGTAAGACGCAGCTGGCCGGCGCCGTGGTGGGCGAAGGCGAGGGCTGGCTTACCGAGCTAGACCCCGATCAGCTGGCCGCACTCATGAGCTACCGGGGGAGGGAGTAATCCATGGCTGTTAAAGGCGACGACAACGTCATCTATGCCAATTTTGGTACCCGAAAACGAGTAAGCACCCCGGCCGAGGTCAATCACGTAGACCGCAGCGGGCGCATACTGTCCACCACGGCTGCGCGGATTGCGGCCTTTACCTCGCATGGCGCGGATCGCGGCCGAATTACTCGCGGCCGTCAGTATGCCGAGGGCGGCCACGTCGTAGGCCTCGAGGTGCGCAATGGCGCCATCCATGGCCGCGTGGCCGGCTCCCAGAACGAGCCCTTTGCGGTGCTCATCCAGCTGCCGTACCGCAATAACGATGATATTGCCCAGCTAGCCACCGAGTTCGCCCGCACCCCCAATTCCGTGGCCAATGCGCGCAAGGGCTTGCTTGCCGACGCCGCCCTAGACACCCTCTTCGCCCACGAGGCCGAAGACTTGCGCCTGACCTGTGACTGCCCCGACGGCGAGTACGTATGCAAGCACATCGTGGCGGTGGGCGATAAGCTCGCCACCCGCGCCGATGCGGATCCAGCCGTCATCTTTAATATGCGCGGGCTGGACTTTGCTCGGCTGGAGCGCATGGTCTTAGAGCAGGCCAAGGCGGTCAGCCGCGAAAGCTTCACCCCGAGCGACCTGTCCGAGGAAGAAAAGAATGACATCTTCTGGAACGGGCGCGAGCTGCCGAAGCTGCCGCAGCCCAAGGTCGCCCCGGCCATAGATGACTCCGATCCGGACCTCTTGCGCAAGGCCATGCGCTCGGTTTCGCATACCAACCTGGACCTCCTGCGCGCGGTATCCGATATTGAAGACCTCTACTACCACCTCACGCACTAATGACTGCTATCACGTTTATCCATACCTCCGATTTTCAGCTGGGCATGACCCGGTGGTTTCTGAAGGGTGAAGCCCAAGGCCGTTTTAACGATGACCGCGAGGCCGCCATCGTGCGGCTAGGCGAGCTGGCCGAGGAGACCGGCGCGGAGTTCATCGTCGTGGCCGGCGACGTCTTTGAGCACAATGCCCTCTCGCGCGACATCCTTGCCCGCGCCACGGAGATGTTCAAGCGCCTGCCGGTGCCGGTCTATGTCCTGCCGGGAAATCACGATCCGCTGGTGGCGGATTCGGTCTTTTATAAGACCAGCGCGGAGAATGTCCACGTCATCGCAGACTCAGAGCCCATCGAGGTCGCACCCGGCGTGGAGCTGGTCGGTGCGCCGTATCTGTCCAAGCGTGCGAATCACGACTTGGTCCGCCAAGCGCTCGAAGCGTTGGAGCCGGCCGTGGGCATTCGCATCGCCGTCGGGCACGGTCAGGTGGATTCCCGCTCCGGCGAGGATGATGCCGATACCATCGACCTTGCCTTCGTCGAGGACTGCCTGGACCGCGGGGTGATCGACTACCTAGCGCTGGGCGATACCCACTCCACCGCCAGCCTCGGCACCACCGGCCGGGTGTGGTTTTCCGGCAGCCCGGAGACCACGGACTATAAGGAAACCAGCACCGGTGGCGGTGAGGCCGATTCCGGCAATGCGCTGGTGGTGCGCGTGGGGGATAAGGTGGACGTCGAGAAGCGCCGCATCGGCCGCTGGACCTTTGAAGCCCTCGATGCCGCCGTGGATTCCGCCGAAGACGTGGAACGCTTCCTCGCGCGCCTAGGCGAGTACCCCGATAAGGTGCGCACGGCCGTGAAATATAGCCTGCGTGGCACGCTCGGCGTTGAGGCCCACGCCCGCCTGCAGCGCGGCCTGGACGAGTACGAAGCCGTATTTGCCTCCCTGCGCCCGCGCGAGCGCACCATGGACCTTTACCTGGAACCCAGCGAGGAGGAATTGGCCAGCCTCGATATCTCCGGCTACGCGGCCGAAGCGCTGCATGAACTATTGGATAACCGCGAGGATCCCGTCGCCCGCGACGCCGCCAACCTGCTATTCCGCCTGGAGGGACAGTCCTGATGCGCATCCACCGCCTAGAACTTACCAACGTCCGCGGCATTGAGCACTTGGTCCTCGATGAGCTGCCCGAGACCGGCGTCGTGGTCATCCATGGCGAGAACGAGGCCGGCAAGTCCACCATCGTGGAGGCACTCGACGTGGTGCTCACCGAAAAGCACAGCGGCCGCTCCAAGCGAATTCGCTCCCTGCAGCCGGTGGGCAAGGACGTTGCCCCGGAAGTTACGGCCGAGCTAAGCGTAGGCGAGTACCGCTTCCGCATTGCCAAACGCTGGCTATCCAAGAAGTCCTGCGAGCTGAATATCACCGCACCCCGGCCGGCGCAGTTTACCGGCAGCCAAGCCGACGATGAGCTGGATCGCATCCTTTCGGAGCACTTGGATCGCTCGCTTGTCGACGCCCTCTTTATGCGCCAAGACGACACCGGCGAGGCCATTTCTGCCGTCGGCATCCCTAGCCTAACCCGGGCGCTAGAGCGCGAATCCGGCCTGGCTGAGGAAGAAGTCTCTGGCGATGACTCCGCGTTGTTGGCCCGAGTGGATAAGGAATATCAGCGCTACTTCACTGCAGCGAAGGGTAATCCGGCAGGCGAGTACAAGGAATCCGCCGCAGCCCTAGCTCGCGCCGAAGAGGAATACACAGAAGCCACCCGCGTACTGCGCGAGCTCGATTCCGTGGTCGAGCGTTACGAGCAACTCGAGCGCGACCAAGTCGCCGCTGAAGCAGAGCTCCCCGCCGCCCGCGCCGATCTCACCGACAAACAGGCGCAGGCCAAGGAAGCCGCCACCGCGCAGGCCAAGCTGGACTCCCATAAAGCCACGCTTGAGCGCGCCTCGGACGATCTCGCTCGTGCGCAATCCGCAGTCACCGAGCGCGGCGAGCTCGTTACCGCCGCCGAGGAATCTGCCAGGGCTACCGAGGCTGCCCAGTACAAGCTCACCGCCGCGCAGGACAAGGCTAAAGAGGAGGCCGAGGAGAAGGAAAGATTAGAAAAGCGCCTGGCGGAGGCCAAAGAGGACTATGCCGCGGCCCGCAGCACTCTGAAACAGGCGCGCCGCCTGCAAGATAAGCAGAAGTTTGAGCAGCTCAGCGCCCGGCTGGAATCGCTTGACGGCCTAGCCGCCGAGGTAGACCAGGCACGTGCGACCATCGCCCAACGCGGCCGCGAGGTCACCGCGACCGATATCACCAGCCTGCACAAGGCGGACTCAGCGCTGTCGGTGGCCGAGCGCCTGCACGAGGCCGCGGCCGCCAAGGTGCATTTCTCCGGACCTGCTGGTTCCTCCATCCGCGTCGATGGCGAGGACATCGAGGTGGGGGAGGACACCGCCGTTGAGCTTGTCGATTCCCGCGTTATCACCATCGGTGATTTCACCGCCCGCTTCTCGGCCGGTTCCTATTCCGCGGAGGACACCCAACGCGATGTGGAACAGGCCCGCACCCGGCTGCACGAGCTGCTCGATACCCTGGGCGTAGGCTCAGTGGCTGCGGCCGAGGAAGCCCATGAGACGCACCGTGCGCAGAACGACGCCCTCGCTGCCGCCACCCGTGCCCTTGCCGCGGAACTGGGACCGGATGATTTGGGCGAGCTGCGCGCCCAGCATGCCGCACTGGCTGAGAAAGTCGCGGACCTTGCAGACGCGGAAGAGATAGATCTCGCCGCCGCCGAAGCCGCGGAGGAAGCAGCCAGCGAAAAGGTCGATGCGCTCGACCGCGAACTCGTGCCGTACCGCGAAAGCAGGCTGGCCCATGAGGCTGTGCGCCTCGATGCCGAACTTGCCGCGGCCCGCGAAAACGCGCAGCGCGTGACTCGAGACCTTGCCTCCGCGCGCGAACGCGCCGCCGACAAGGACCTGCGTGCCGAGGTCACCCGCCTAGAAGGTGTCGTGGGAGACCTGCGCGGGCAGCTCGAAGAAATGGAAGCCGTTGACCTTGCTACCGCGCAGTCCCTGGTAGAAGGCGCGCAGTCCCACCTGGATTACCTCACCGACCGCATCCAACGCTGCGAGGTGGATCTTGGCCGGCTTTCTAGCGAGGTGAATTTCCATTCCGGTGCCGCCGAGCGCGCCCAACAGGCCACCGCGGCGGTGGAGATGGCGCGGGCGGTATATGAAAGCGTGGACAAACGTGCGCAAGCCGCCCGCTATCTGCGAGAACTTTTGCTCAAGCATCGCGATGCCGCCCGGCAGCGCTACGCCGCGCCCTTCGTGGCTGCACTGTCGCGGCTGGCCCGCACTGTGTACGGCGGTGACATCACTTTCGATCTCGATGACGACCTCCGCGTGACCACCCGTACCCAGGACAATGAGACGGTGAGCCTAGCCAGCCTCTCCGGTGGTGCCCGCGAGCAATTGGCCATCCTCACCCGCTTTGCCATTGCGCAATTAGTGGGGGCGGAGTCGGTTCCCGTCATTGTGGATGACGCGTTGGGCTCTACTGATGCACACCGCCTGCAACTTATGGCCACGCTGTTTTCCCATGTGGGCCGGGACAATCAGGTATTGGTCTTTACCTGCATGCCGGAACGCTATTCCCGCGTACCGGGACGCAGTGAGCGCGACATTGCCGCGCTCAAAGGGGTAACCTAGTGCCATGCCTTATCAAACTCGCTGGTTAGACGACGAAGAGCAGGAGCTATGGCGCCTGCTCCTTGGCGCCGTGCGCAAGATCGATAGGGGAATGGATGAGACGCTTAAGGCCGGCGGTGAGGTATCTGCCTCCGAGTTCGCCGTGCTCGTAGCCCTGTCCGAGGCACCGGAACAACGCCTGCGCCTGCACGAGCTATGCACGCAGTTGGAGTGGGATCGCTCCCGCGCCTCCCACCAAGTAACCAGGATGGAAAAGCGCGGCCTGCTCACTAAAGAACCGGACGAGGAAGATGCTCGCGGCATCAACGTGTGCGTGACCCACGTTGGCCTAGAACACCTGCGGCGTGCCGCTCCGGAGCACGTGGAATCCGTGCGCCGTATGGTCTTTGACCATCTGCAACCCGAAGACGTACCGGCGCTGCGGCGCTTTTTCACCGGAGTTCTTCAGGTCAAAAACATCCCGGGCTATGAGGGGTACGTGCCCGATTCGCTACTACACGGAAAGGATTAAGCTCCATGATGGGACAAGAGCTCTTTGAGCACCCGAAGAAGCAATATAAGACCTACGGGATCACCGCGTTGGAGGAGCTTAGCCCGCGCATCGGCGATCCAGAGGTGCACTTGGACGACGCAGCTAGCGAGGACCAGGTTGCCGCCATGGAGGAGGCACTAGAGGCCTACCCAGATTCCGCTCTCACCTATGACCAAGACACTGAGCTGTGGATCGTCGGCGCGGAAAAGGACATTGAGCGCATGCTTGGTGACCGCGAGTCCTTCGTAGAGGCGCTGCTCAATGATGAGGACCCAGGAATTTAATCGCCGATTTTCGGTGTCAATCAAAAGTGCGAGGAATGCGGCCTTGTAAGCACTTAACTGTTAAGATATCCGTAGTTAATCCTCGGTGGATCGAAAGGTTTTATCATTATGAACGAGCGTGAGGCTCAGGAACAGCGCGAAGCGGCAGCTCGCGATAAGGGCAATGGCTGGGTTCCAGTATTCCTTCAGTGGATTCCTTCCATGCTGCTATCCGTAGTGATGCTGGCAGCCATGTTCCTCGGCATGTACTACATCGAGCACGGCACCTTGGACATCACCCAGCCGATCACCAACGAGTTCATTACTCAGTAGCTTCGGCACATAGAAGAATCCGGCTCCCCCCTGCACAAGGCGGGGAGCCGGATTGTTTTTATTTGCCCAAGGCTTGGCGCCAGGTCATCTTGCGTCCATTATTCAAAATGGCGCGGCGGTAGATACGGCCGACTAGCACGATAATCAGTGCGGTCACCACAGCCATGAGCACATAGCTAGCTAGCAAGCCCAACCAGCTGAGGTTGCCCCCGGCCACCTGCAGCGGAGCGACCAGCATGGACACCGGCGGCAACCAGGTCATGACTTGCATCCACGTGGCATCCAGGTGCATCCAGCCGAACATCGGTACATACATGGTGGCAAAGACGAGGAACAGAATCGGTGTCTGCGTGGACTGGAGATCCTCGGTGCGCTGCACCATCGAGCCGGCTGCAGCGTAGAGGCTGCCAAAGAAAAGCAGGCCTAGAATCTCGCCAACAAGGAGGACCGCTACCAAGCCATAGTCCAGCTCGATATCACTAGCCAGACCGGACGCAGCAAGAGAGATTGCACCGCCGCCCAGGATGAGGAGGGTGGCCAAGAAGCCGATGATGGTATTGCCCAAAATCTTGCCGGCCAGGAAGTCCGCTGGGCGCACGGACGATAGGATAATTTCCACCACGCGGGAGGACTTTTCCTCGGTGACGCGGCCGCCAATCAGACCAGCGAAAGTCATAACGGAAAAGACTACGACCATGGCTCCGATCATGACGGTGGCAACGCCGGCCAACTTTTGTTCAGTGCCGTCCTCTTCTTCTAGGTTCACCTGGTTGACCGTGGTGGACGGGGTAGCCTTTTCTAACTCTTGTGGGTCGATATTGAGCTTATCCAGCGCCGTTGCTTGTGCTTGAGAAGCAACGATTTGGTTGACCGTGGTAGTTACCGCGGCAGGTGTATCGCCCTTGCTGAGGAGATCCCAGCCGTCGTTCTCTGCCGGTACTAGGGCGGCATCGGCCTCGTCATTTTCCACCAATTGCTGGGCTTCCGCGCGGTCTTTTGCCTCTGTGGCATCGATACCGGAATCATCAAAGGCAGACGCTTCCATCCCCACGATGGCTACGGAATCCGGTTCGTCATCGCCGCTGAAGAAATTGATAGCAATGGGGGCGATAATGGCACCGAGGATGAGCAGCAGCATGGTGCCCACCACCATTTTCGACTTCAGTGCGACTGCCATTTCACGCTTGGCTACAACCCCGATGGTCTTCATTGCGGAATACTGCATGGCCTAGGCCTCCTCGTTCTGGTTGCTGGTGACGACGTCCTGGAATAGTTCGGTGAGATCCGGAATCTTGCGGCCGAAGGAATGCACCGGGCCTGCGGCTAGTGCTGCTTGCAGGATTGCCTGGTCATCGATGGTTTCATCGGCCTCGAGCACGACGGCGTCGGCAGTTTCTGCCACCAGCTCCGTGCTTTCCGGATACCAGCCGCGCGCTGAGGTAGCGACCTCGAAGCGAGGCGGGCCTTGGCTGCGCAGCTTATCGACGCCTCCTTCAGCCACCATATGCCCCTTCGTCACAATGCCCACGCGGTCACACAAGCGCTGCACCAGGTCCAACTGGTGCGAGGAGAAAATGACGGGCACGCCGCGATTGGCGCGCTCGCGCAGCATGTCCGACATGACGTTGACCGCAACCGGGTCTAGGCCGGAGAAAGGCTCGTCCAGAATCAGCATGTCAGGATCATGGATAAGGGAGGCTGCCAGCTGCACCCTCTGCTGGTTGCCCAAAGACAGGTCATCGAGCTTATCGTCCATGCGCTCACCCAGCCCTAACTGTTCAAGGAGCTCAGTGCCGGCGCGCTTGGCGGCGGGTTTATCCATGCCGTGCAGCGTGCCGAGGAAGACCAGCTGGCTAAGCAGCGGCTCTTTGCCATAGAGCCCGCGCTCTTCTGGCATATAACCAATGCGGCGGCGATTATCGTCATTAATTGGGGCGTTATCGAAGTAGACTTCGCCGGAGTCTTTCGCCAGCACACCAAGTGCAATGCGCATGGTGGTGGACTTTCCGGCGCCGTTGGAGCCGACGAAGCCGAAGATTTCGCCTTCGCCAACGCTAAAGGTCATATCCCGCAGGGCTTGAGTCTCCCCGAAGGACTTATTGAGGTGGTCGATGGTCAAGGTGGGCATGTTTAGTCCTCCGAGTTCTGGTTGAAGGTCAGTGCGTAGCCGACAGCGGGCAGGGTGGCAGAGATGAAGTAACTAAAGAGCAGGTAGTAGCCAGCTCCAAGCAAATATTTGGTGCCAATAGTGCCGGTAATGCCTCCGCCTAGGAACCAATTTCCTACGAGGAGGGTGACCAGGCCGCCGGTAAAAAGTAGGGCGGTAGACAGCGTGAACGCCTTTTGTCTCCAGTGATCCAGCACTTTGGCCTCATATTCATCGAGGGTGGCTAGGGGCTTCGTGTCCTTGGAATCTATGGAAATTCGCAGAATGGTCCACGGGATGCACGAGAGCGCGATGGTTATCGACATGGCAATGAGGGCCCAGTGGGCGGAAAATGACAGTGCAATGATGAGGAAAATCGCGGATACAGCTACGCAGCCATACATTGACACGATTAATCCACGGGTGGGGCCGGGACGGCGGAACCGTTTGGCGCGGATCGTTGTTGAAACTGGGTCGTCGTTTGCTGTCATGCACCCAAGTGTTGCATAAACCCAACACTCTGGCAAGAGCTTCTGCAGATTTTCTCTGAAATTGACCCTGACGCAGCGTAAGGCGCGACAATGAAATCATGGACGACATCGATGAAGTTCTTTATACCGTTGGCGAGGTAGCAGCGCTCTTCCGCATTACGGTGCGCACTCTGCATCACTGGGAGGCGCAAGGCTTGCTGTCTCCCACGTGGCGCAGTTGGTCCAACTACCGGCTGTACACCGAGGAAGACTGTGCCCGGGTGCAGAAGATTCTGATCTATCGCGCCACCGGTATGAAATTGACCGATATTAAACAGCTGCTAGATGGCGGTGCCTCCGACTTAGAACATTTGCGGAGGCAAAAGGAGAGCCTGCTTGCGCAGCGCGACAGCCTTACTGACATGCTGGCAGCAATTGACACCTTGATGGAGGATGCAATGAATAACCAAAAGCTCACCACCGAAGAAATCGGACAGATTGTCGGCGATGCCAACTTCGCCGCGCATCAACAAGAAGCCGAGGAGGCCTACGGATCGAGTGAGGATTGGGCTGTGTATCAGCAGCGCACTGCCGGCTGGTCGAAGGAAAACTGGAGCGATGCGCAAGCCGGAGTCGCTGAGGTCGAAAAAGAGCTGGCCCAGGCCGTAGCGAGCGGTGTAGCTGCGGGGTCGGAGGAGGCCCAGGGGATCGTCGAAAAGCACCGCGAAGCATTAAGCGCCTTCTTTCCCGTCACGCCAGCGAAGCACTTCCTAATCTCGCGCGGCTACGTAGCTGACGAACGCTTCCGTGCCCACTATGAGACTCAGCAGGAGGGGTTGGCGCAGTGGCTGGCAGACGCGATTGAGCATGCAGCTAAGGCACAAGGGGTGGATACCGGCAACCCGGAGTGGGGATAGGCGGCTCGTGCACCGTTAGAGAAAGCCGAGACTGCGCGGTCCGATAAAAACAAATAAACCGCTGGTCACCAGAAAATTCTAGTGGCCAGCGGTAACCGTGTCCCCGACAGGGATCGAACCTGCGACCTTCGGTACCGGAAACCGATGCTCTAATCCGCTGAGCTACGGAGACATCGCTGGGAAAATTCCCAACGAGGTGATTTTAGCGCATGTGCAAGCGGGGGACTAAATCAACCCTGGAGCGTCGGTGGTAGTGACTTCACCCGTGCGCAAGTAGTGCACGCCGATGTCATCGACAACCTTATTCCCAGAGGCAAAGTGCGCATGGCCGGGGCCATGGACGGTGACCACGCGGGACTGCATCGGCTGGGAAAGGCTCGTGTGGTACTGGTACGGCGTTTGCGGGTCGCCCGTAGCCTGAATCTGGAGCGGCTTAGTGGCCAGCTTAGAGCCGTCGAGAGGCGCCTGGCCCGTCACTGGCGCACGTCCACCGCAGCCCGCGCCGGAGCCGTAGAGAGAGTTGATGAGGGTGAAGGGATCAACGCTGACGAAGTTGGTCCACAGGTAGCTCGGGTACAGCAGCGGATTTCCAGGCACGGTGTTTTCATTGCAGACGATGAGGTTTTGCATATTCATCGCTTGAGCGACGGACTCTTGATGTTTGCGCAGCGCCTCCGGGTCGGGCTGCTCAGCATCCATGGGCTCGCTGCCGTTTAGGTGCTTGGCAAAGGCATCCCACTGCGCAGGAATCGGGACGAGGTCGCGCGTCATGACCAAAAGCGGGGAGGCTACCTGCACAGCGTTGGGATTTTGAATTTTTTGGCTGAGGAACTCCGCCTGCACGCGCAGTGGGCCGGTGGCGGTCATAATGTCCGCGCCAGGCTGGCCGGCAAACTCGAGGCCTGGAGGCAGGTCACCAATCTTGGCGTTCGGTGGCAAGACAGTAGGGCGTACACCTGCCTCGCGGGCAACCTTCTGCGACCATTTTTCATAGACCTGCAATGGGGTGGTGCCGAGGTGGTACTTGGCGTCATTTTTAGCAATGAACCCAAAGAGATCGTGCAGTGCCTTTTCGTAGCCACGCTGTTGCGAAGCGAAGATGCCGTTCCACGCCAGCTTGGGGCTCATACCCGAATCTAGCAAGACCTTGCCAGTGTGCTCTGGATACTTGGTGGCGTAGGCGGAGCCGAGATAGGTGCCATAGGAGGTGCCGGCGATGTCAATCTTGTCTTCGCCCAAGGCGCGGCGCACCATTTCCCAATCCTGCAGGGTATTCGCAGTGGTCAGTGAGTTGGTATAGCCCGGAGTGTTCTTTTCACAGGCATCGCGGGTGAGCTTTCCTACTTGGAGGCTGCCTTGGATCGGATCGCTGGTGGCCGTGGCATCACACTTGACCGGGGTAGAGCCGGGCAGGCCACGCGGTTGTACGCCGATGGTGTCCCACTCATCGCGCACGGCCTGCGGCCACGGAACAGCGGTATTTCCAGCCCACATATAGGCATCACCACTTGGGCCACCAGGGTTGGTAAACAACGCGCCACGGCGGGCGCCTGGGTTGGCGGCGGGAACGCGCACGAAGCCGACGCTAATGGTGCCGGCATCAGGGTTGTCGTAGTACGTAGGGACCTCGATGCGGCCACACTCGGCGCTGTCGATGTCCACCTGCTCTGGGCAGTCTTCCCAGGAAATGGCGGGCTTGGTGTCTTGTGGCGCGGCCGTGGCAATCGGTGCAGTAACACCAATGGCGACCGCAGCAGCACCGAGCGTGGCCGCAAGTTTAGAAGAAAAAGAAAGCATAGGTTAGGTCTCCAGAATAAAAATAATTGGTAGACCTAGCCTATGCTTTCTTGATGCCTTTGGCATCATATTCACAGTAGGTGGGTGCCCTCACCGGCCGGGGGAGGGCTATGCAACCTACTTGACGATGAGGACGATGAGATCACGCGGGCCGTGTACCCCCTCGACGCGAGCGAGCTCGATATCAGAGGTAGCGGACGGGCCAGAGATCCACGTTGCCGGCTTCTCCGGGTTCATACGGGAGATGACCTCGGGGATGCCGTAGACGATCTCATCCTGGTAGACGATGCACAGGTGGCGATCCGGAACCAGGGTGAGCGCGCGACGGCCGCAACGCTCATCAGACTGGAGCACGATGGTGCCGGTCTGGGCGGAGGTGACGTGGGAATAAGTGACCACAGCGTCGGTCTCATTCAGCGTGCGCGGATCGACGGACCTATCGTCCGGCTTGGCGTCGAAGCCCTCGAAGAGGGTGGCATCCATGCCTTCGGCGTAACGAATGTCGTTGCACTCGCGGTCCTTGAGGATCGTGGCGATGGCCTGCTTGAGCTCGCCTTCCTCGGTGACGTGCACCTCGGCCTTGTAATCCTCGAGTCGGTCAATGAGCATATCGCGCAGCTCGTCCGCGTTCAGGGTGCCCTCGTGGTGGTAGTCGCGCGGGGCATCAACGTGGTCGGGGAGACCAGCCTGCTTCTGAGCGGAGCGGATGCGGCTTAGGATTTCCTGCTTTGCGTTCACTTTTGGGACTCCTCACGGGCCTCGGCAAGAAGCTCCTTGCCTTCTTCGGACTCGAACCACTGGCGGAAGGACTTCTTTGGCGGAACCGCAGTATCGCGGCCTTCGGACCAACCGGACATAAACAGTGGCAGGGATTCGATGGTCTTGTTGGTGCCACCCAAGATGCGGCCCAAGGCGACCATGTGGGTTGCCTTGTTCCACAGCTTCGGGTTGCTCCACAGCAGCTGAATGGTCTTGAAGAGCTTCGGCTCGATTGGTGGGGTGGCGTGGGTGACCTTCTGGTGGCGGTTTTCCAAAATGACGTCAGAAAGCGGAATCTTCACCGGGCACACCTCGTCGCAGCGGCCGCACAAGGAGCATGCATAAGGCAGGCTGGCGGAAGGATCGTTGTGGTCCTTCATGCCGGTCAGCTGCGGCGTCAGGGAAATGCCGATCGGGCCAGGGTAGACGGAGCCGTAGGCGTGGCCGCCGGCGCGCTCGTAGACCGGGCAAACATTCAGGCAAGCCGAGCAACGGATGCACTTAAGGGCCTGGTGGCCAATCGGGGAGGACAGGGCCGCGGTACGGCCGTTATCCAGCAGGACCAAGTGGAAGTTCTGCGGGCCATCGCCCTCAGTAACACCGGACCACATGGAGGTGTATGGGTTCATGCGCTCCGCGGTGGAAGAACGCGGCAGCAGCTGGAGGAAGACCTCCAAGTCCTGGAAGGTTGGGACCAGCTTCTCAATGCCCATGACGGTAATGAGGGTCTCTGGCAGGGTCAGGCACATGCGGCCATTGCCCTCGGACTCCACGATGTTGATGGTGCCGGTTTCTGCCACGCCGAAGTTGGCGCCGGAAATGGCAACCTTGGCCTTCATGAACTGCTCGCGCAGGAACTGGCGGGAAGCCTCGGCCAACTCTGCCGGCTCTGCCTGCAGGGAGTCATCGGTATTCGGCATCTTGTTGACGAAGATATCGCGAATCTCCGCGCGGTTGCGGTGGATTGCCGGAACCAGAATGTGGGACGGCTTATCTTCGCCCAACTGCACGATGAGCTCTGCCAAGTCGGTCTCGCGAGCGTTAATGCCTGCTGCCTCCAAGTGCTCGTTCATGCCGATTTCCTGGGTGGCCATGGACTTAACCTTGACCACATCAGTCTCGCCGGTGGCGCGAATCAGACCCTCAATGATCTGGTTAGCTTCCTTGGCATCGCGTGCCCAGTGGACGATGCCGCCGCGAGCTTTAACTGCCTCTTCGAACTGCTCGAGCAGTTCGGGCATGCGGGCTGCAACATCTTCCTTGATGGCGGAACCAGCAGCGCGCAGCTCCTGCCAATCATCCAGCTCTTCTACAGCGTTGGAGCGCTTCTCCCGAATAGTGGTGGTAGCGTGCTGCAGGTTGTGGCGCTGGGTGGCGTTATTCAGGCCAACGTGTGCCAGGGGAACAAAGGCCTTGCTGCCGCGCAGGTTGCCGTAGCCTTCCGGCGCGCGCGGTGGGGTGGTATCGAGGAAAGAGGTCATTAGAGCATCGTCTCCTTGGAGTAAGCGGCGGAGGTAGGAGTCCATGGGTGCTCCTTGGTAGAAGCCAAGATCTCAGCCATGTGAACGGCGCGGATACCGGAACGCTGGCGGCTCAGGGCACCACCGATGTTCATCAGGCAGGAAGAGTCACCGCCGGTGACGTATTCAGCCTCGGTTTCCTTAACGTGGCGGGTCTTATCGGTGACCATCGCACGGGATACCTCTGCATTCTTGATGGCGAAGGTACCGCCGAAGCCACAGCATTCTTCCTTATTGGGAAGTGTGACTAGGTCAATTCCTTCTACTTCTTGGAGAAGCTGCAGTGGGCGGTCTCCCAGCTTCAAAAAGCGCAGGCCGTGGCAGGAGGGGTGGTACGTTACGCGGTGCGGGAAGAATGCGCCGACGTTGGTCACACCGGCGATATCCACTAGGAATTCTGGGAGATCCAGGGTCTTCTGAGTGGTCTTGCGTGCACCGTCGACGTCGGCGGAGTTGCCAAATCGGTCAGCGATGCGCTCGTGCTGCTCGCGAACGGCGCCGACGCAGGAGCCGGAGGCCGCGACGACATAATCAATGGAGGGATCGGCAAAGGCATCCGCATAAGAGCGGATCATTCCCAGGGTTTCCTTCTGGTAGCCGGTATTGATGTGCATCTGGCCGCAGCAGGTCTGCTCCTCCGGGAAGACCACCTCGTGGCCCAAGCGGGAGAGAACCAATGCCGTTGCTTTTTGTACGTCCGGGAAAAGGGCGTCACCAATGCAAGTGGAAAATAGCGCAATGCGCATACGGTGCTCCTCGTTGATTTTTTACATGGGGGTAGTCATAACTCTACTCCTTTTAACCAGTACGTGCGTAATGCGTCCCCCGCTTGACCAGCAATTATTTCGCAATATTAGTGTTGCAGAAAACTGCTATCAACCGTTTGCGCTGCAAAGGTGAACTTTTTGCTACAGCTCTTTTCACACTCGTCTTTTCAGTGAACTAGAATCGTGCGACATGACTCCAGCTGATTTGGCCACACTAATCAAAGAAACCGCCACCAAGGTTATGGTGGACCACGACCTTGATTCCTCCGTTTTGCCTGAAACGGTCACTGTAGAGCGACCTCGTAACCCTGAGCACGGTGACTATGCCACCAACGTGGCGCTGCAGGTAGCTAAGAAGGCCGGTGCTCACCCACGCGAGCTAGGCGGCTGGCTGGCAGCGGCACTCGCGGATGATGAGGCCATTTCTGAAGCAGATATTGCCGGCCCAGGCTTTATTAATATTCGTCTTGCTGCCGATGCACAGGGAGAGATCGTTGCCCAAATCCTGCGGGCGGGCCAGGATTATGGCTCTAATGACTCCTTTACCGGCAAGAAAGTAAATCTGGAGTTTGTTTCCGCTAACCCGACTGGGCCGATTCACTTGGGCGGTACTCGCTGGGCGGCTGTGGGCGATTCTCTCGGCCGCGTATTGGAAGCATCCGGCGCGCAGGTTACCCGCGAGTATTACTTCAACGACCACGGCGGCCAGATTGATCGTTTTGCCCGATCCTTGGTTGCCGCAGCCAAAGGGGAGCCGACCCCAGAGGACGGCTATGGTGGTGCCTATATTCAAGACATTGCTGCCGCCGTGGTGGAAAAGAATCCTTCCGCGCTCGAGGGCACTGCCGATGAGGTTCAAGAGGCCTTCCGTGCGGATGGCGTGGAAATGATGTTCGCGCAAATCAAGCAATCCCTGCACGAGTTTGGCGTGGACTTTGATGTCTACTTCCACGAGAACTCTCTCTTCGAATTCGGTGCAGTCGATGCCGCGCTGGAAAAGCTCAAGGCTGAAGGCCATATGTACGAGGCCGACAATGCGTGGTGGCTCAAGTCCACCGATTATGGTGATTCCAAGGACCGCGTGGTGGTTAAGTCCGATGGCAATGCAGCTTATATTGCAGGTGACATTGCCTACGTGGCCGATAAGTTCGACCGCGGCCACGATTTGAATATTTACATGCTGGGTGCTGACCACCACGGCTATGTGCCGCGCTTGAAGGCTGCCGCAGCCGCCTTGGGCTACAACGCCGACGCCGTCGAGGTGCTCATTGGCCAGCTGGTCAACCTGCTGCGCGATGGCCAGCCAGTGCGCATGTCCAAGCGTGCGGGCACAGTCATCACCATGGAAGACCTTGTTTCGGCTATTGGCGTAGATGCCGCGCGTTACTCGTTGGTGCGCTCTTCTGTGGACCAGAGCATCGATATTGACTTAGGCCTGTGGGAATCCCAGTCCTCCGATAACCCCGTCTACTACGTGCAATACGGCCACGCCCGCCTGTGCTCCATCGGCCGCAAGGCAGCCGAGCTGGGCATCGATTCGGACGGTGCAGACCTCTCCTTGCTCACCCATGATCGCGAGGGCGACCTCATCCGCACCCTGGGCGAGTTCCCGGCCGTGGTGGAAGAAGCCGCGCAGCTGCGCGAGCCGCACCGCATCGCCCGCTATGCCGAGGACCTCGCTGCGGTATTCCACCGTTTCTATGACTCCTGCCAGGTCCTTCCCAAGGCTGGCGAGGACGAAGCTCCTATCCACGGCGCCCGCCTCGCGTTGGCGCAAGCCTCCCGCGTGGTCTTGGCCAATGCCTTGACCATGGTGGGAGTAAGCACCCCGGAGAAGATGTAAATGGCGGATTTCAATGAGCTGCCGGCCCACGTCTGGCCGCGCAATGCAAAGCGCGAGGAAGACGGCGTAGTAACCATTGCTGGTGTTCCGCTGCCGGATTTGGCGGAGGAATTCCAGACCCCACTTTATGTCTTCGATGAAGATGACTTCCGGTCCCGCTGCCAGGACATGGCCCGCGCGTTCGGTGGGCCCGAGCATGTGCACTATGCCTCCAAGGCCTTCATCTCAAAGAAGATCGTGAACTGGGTCAATGAGGAAGGCCTGTGCTTGGACGCGGCCTCGCTCAATGAGCTCAAAATTGCCTTGGCCGCAGAGTTTCCGGCCAAGCGCATCACCACGCACGGCAACAATAAGGACGATGAATACCTACGTTTGTGTGTAGACGCCGGCGTGGGCCACGTGGTTATTGACAACGAGCTCGAGCTGGAAGAACTTAACCGAATTGCCGCCGAGGCCGGCAAGGTCCAGCCGGTGATGATCCGCGTCAAGCCGGGTGTTGATGCGCATACGCACGAATTCATCGCCACGGCGCATGAGGACCAAAAGTTCGGCATTTCGCTCGCCACGGGCGCGGCTTTTGCTGCGGCCAAGCGTTGCTTGGAAGCGGACAACCTGCACCTAAGCGGCCTGCACTGCCACGTGGGATCCCAGGTCTTTAATGCGGAGGGCTTCAAACTTGCCGCGGAGCGCGTCATGGGGCTGTACCGCCAGATTTATACCGAGCTCGGCGTGACACTGGAAGAGCTCGATCTGGGCGGCGGCTTTGGTATTCCCTACATGCCTTATGAGGAGGCGCTGGATATCGAGCGCGTGGCCGGCGATATGCTCGGCGCGGTCAAGCACACCGCAGAGGAGTTGGGCATTGAGGCGCCCTTCCTCTTGGTTGAGCCCGGTCGCTCCTTGGTTGCCGGCTCGGCGGTGACCGTCTACCGCGTGGGTACCGTCAAGGATGTAGAAACTGGCAAGTCGGATCTGCCGCTGCGTCGCTATATCTCCGTCGATGGTGGAATGTCAGATAATATCCGGCCAGCGCTCTACGGTTCGGCCTATGACGTGCGGGTGGTCAACCGCTTTAGCGATGGGGAAGAGGTGCCCTCCCGCGTGGTGGGCTTCCATTGCGAGTCCGGCGATATTCTCCTTGAGGACGGCGAGCTGCCTAATGATATCCAGTCGGGGGACTTGATCGCCTTTGCGGCGACTGGGGGCTACCAGTACATGATGTCTTCGCGCTATAACGGTGCGGTGCGTCCGGCGGTCGTCGCCACCCGCGTAGGCGAGACCAAGCCTATGCTGCGCCGAGAGACCATCGAGGATCTTCTTTCCCTCGAAGTGGACTAGCCTAGGCACTCGGTCCCCGTCACAGCGCCTAATTTAATTCAGGCCCTGTGACGGGGGATTTTCTATTTATAGACCCATTTACGGCGAAAGTAGACAGCTTGTTCTGTATAGTGTCCTGTATCCGCAATTAGCGGGCACTAAACCTTTACCCCAACCGCACAATGGAGACGGATTATGGCTGCATCGACTAGCGAGCTTCAGGCACACGAGCATTCCGGCAAGGGCGAGGGCGAGACCGTTGGTATCGCGCTGCTGGGCTTCGGCACCGTTGGTGCTGAGGTCTTTCGCTTGCTGGGGGAGAATGCTCATGCCTTTGCTCACCGCATCGGTGGTCCAGCCGAGATTCGCGGCATAGCCATCCACAATAAGAATAAGCTGCGCCCGGGCGTGCCCCAGGAGCTTTTGACCGATGACGCCAAGGCGCTCGTCGCCCGCGATGATATCGACCTCGTGGTTGAGGTCATCGGCGGTATCGACTTCCCACGCGAGCTGGTCCTCGCCGCACTCAATTCCGGAAAGTCCGTGGTAACCGCCAATAAGGCCCTAGTTGCCGCGCACGCAGACGAGCTGGCGGAGGCCGCCGACCGCGCCGGTGTAGATCTCTACTTTGAGGCTGCCGTAGCCGCCGCGATTCCGGTGGTAGGCATGCTGCGGCGCTCCTTGGCCGGCGATCAGGTAGAGCGCATCTCCGGCATCGTCAATGGCACTACTAACTTCATCTTGGACGCGATGGAGTCCACGGGCGCTTCCTATGATGAAGCGCTGGCGGAGGCTACCCGTTTGGGCTATGCCGAGGCCGATCCCACTGCGGATGTAGAGGGCCATGACGCAGCCTCCAAGGCCGCCATCATGGCGTCTTTGGGCTTCCACACTCGCGTGAAGTTCGAGGACGTCCACTGCGAGGGCATTACCAAGGTCACCGCCGCGGATATCGCCGCGGCCAATGATGCCGGCTATTCCATCAAGCTGCTGGCCATTTGCGAGCGCCTTAAGCGTGAGGACGGCTCCGAGGCGGTCAATGCCCGCGTGCACCCCACGTTGGTGCCCAAGGAGCACCCATTGGCTTCCGTGAGCGAGTCTTATAATGCCATCTTCGTCGAGGCCGAGGCCGCAGGTTCCCTGATGTTCTACGGCAATGGTGCGGGCGGCAATCCTACGGCTTCTGCCGTGCTTGGCGACGTCGTCGGGGCAGCCCGCAATATCGTCCACGGCGGCCGCGCACCGGGCGAGAATACCTATGCCAACCTGCCTATCGCAGACTTCGGTGAGGTAGAAACCCGCTACCACATCGATATGGAAGTCCAAGACCGCACCGGCGTCCTAGCCGCCATCTCCGCAGTGTTTGCTGACAACGGCGTTTCCCTGCGCACCGTGCGCCAGGAAGACGGCGAGGACACCGCCCGCCTCATCGTGGTCACCCATGCCGCGAAGGAGGCCACCTTGGACACCATTGTGGCTGCCTTGGGCGAGCTCGAAGAGGTCAAGGCCGTTCATTCCGTAATCCGCCTCGGCAGCTAGCCCGGGCCCCATAGACTGGATAGCTATGAGTATCGAAGTTGAAGTCGGCACTAAAGCCATTGTGACCGTTCCTGCCTCCACGGCGAACCTGGGCCCAGGATATGACACCTTGGGCATGGCGTTGAGCCTGTATGACACCGTCGAGGTAGAGGTCACCACCTCGGGCCTTACGGTGGAAATTTTCGGCGAGGGCACAGAAGACCTTCCGCGCGATGGCTCCCACTTGGTGGTCAAGGCGATTCGCTCCGCACTCTCGGCGGCCGACGCCACGGTGCCCGGCCTGCGCGTGGTCTCGCATAATAATATCCCGCAGTCTCGTGGCCTGGGCTCTTCCGCCTCCGCCGCAGTCGCGGGCGTGGCCGCCGGCAATGCGCTGGCGGGAAGCCCCCTGACCCAAGAGCAAGTGGTGCAGCTTTCTTCCGCCTTTGAGGGCCACCCCGATAATGCGGCCGCCTCCGTGTTGGGTGACGCCGTGGTGTCGTGGACCAATGTCCCTGTCGACGGCCATTCTTTGCCGGACTACCGCGCCGCGTCCATCAAGGTGCACGAAGATATCCGCGCCACCGCGCTCGTGCCTGATTTCCACGCCTCCACCCAGGCGGTGCGCCGCGTCCTGCCCTCGCACGTGACGCATTCGGATGCGGCGTTCAACGTCTCGCGCACCGCGGTCCAGGTGGCGGCATTGCAGAACTACCCGGATCTCCTGTGGGAGGGAACCCGCGATCGCTTGCACCAGCCGTACCGCGCGGATGTGCTTCCCGTGACCGCGGAGTGGGTCAACCGCCTGCGCAACCGCGGCTATGCGGCCTACCTATCCGGCGCCGGCCCCACCGTCATGGTGTTGCACACCGAGGAAATTGAGGAAAGCATTCTTGCCGACGCCCGCGAGCAGAACCTCCGCGTCATCGACCTCACCGTGGCCGGCCCCGTCCGCGTGGAGCTTACGCAGGCTTAATTTTTAGACGGCACACGTTGGGGTGCTGGCGCGGCACCAAGGTGATCGAGGTGTCATCATCGCTGGTTTCTTGCAGGAAGCCAGCGTGTACCGCGCACAGGAACGGCGAAGGCTCGAGACCCGAAGAGACAAACGGGCAAGCATGAAGCTCGATGTCGGTTGAATCGGGTTTGGTGGCAGGATCAAAGCCCATATCGCGCAGGGTGGCAAAGAGCGTATCGAGCGCGCCATCGGAGGCATCCGTGCCCGCGGCGCGCGCCCAGCGTCGCCCGATCTCGAGGGCCTTGGCCGAGGCGGCGTCATCAAGCTCTTCCGTATCCGCCAGCATCGTGGTCAGCACTTCCACCAAGGTGATGTATTCCTCTGCCACCGCTTTATTATCTGGAATGCGGGCTTGGAAGATGAGGGAGGGACGCCCGCGGCCCTTACTCGGCGCGGATACTACGTTGACGGCCCCAGCGTTGACCAGTTCATCGATGTGTCCGCGGGCGGTGTTGACGTGCATGCCTAGTTCGTCGGCCACGGTGCCGGCCTTGGCGCCTTCGGGGTGGCGTTGCACAGCGGTGAGGACCTCGCGCTGCTTGGGCGAGAGGTTGAGGGCCTCGGGAAAAAGTTCGGTGGTGGGCCGGGGAAGTGAATCAGGCATGGTAGAAATCCGCCTTGGGGGTCTGCGAATACAGAAAAACTAGTTGGGGTGGGCAAAAACGTGTGCTGTAGATATCGCTAAGGATACGATGTTACCCACCGCGACGCCTAAAGCGAACTCGCGGTCTACCGGTACTGTAGCCTCTTGGCCGCCCAGATCAACGCGCAGCTGCGCCGCTGCGAGGCTGGTGGCCTCGACGGCCAAGACGCGCGCTGCCCATTGATTGCAGGCCTCTGGCGCTGCGCCAATTGTGGCCGCCTGCGGGTCAAAGGTCACCGCCACCTTCTGCCCGGGCTCAAAAGACGTATGCTCCGTGGTCGCCAGAACGGAAATATCGCCGCACGCGACCTCGACGGCGGAGGCGCCGATCGCGGTCACGGTTCCTTCGAGGCGGTTGAGACCCGCTAGCGCCGCAACGAAGCCCGTCGGCGGTGCCTCAAGCAGCTGCACGGTTGCGCCGTGGGCCCGCACTTGGCCGGATTCCATGACCAGCATGTCCTGCGCCAGGTGCGCGATATCGAGCGCATCATGGGTAACAAGCAGCGTGGTACGGTCTGCGCGGGCCGCGTGTAAGAAGCGGCGCCACCTCTCGGCCGATGTCACATCGACTGCGGCAAGGGGCTCGTCCACAATCAAGACCGCCGGCCGTGCGGCTAGCGCGCGCACCAGCGCCACGTGGGCGGCCTGGCCGCCGGACAGGGCGGGCACGGGGACGTCGGCAAGCTCGTGCAATCCCGCCGCCGCAAGGAGCTCCTGCGCACGGGTTTTATCGCGGGTGACCATGGCTACCGCCTGCACGGCCGTCGACCTTGGCGGCAAGCCCGGACGCTGGGTGAGAAAGACGATGTCGGCGTGCTCCGGGGAGATCTCCCCGCCGCTCAGGCGCCCGGCAATGCGCCCCATCAAGGTCGTCTTGCCGGAACCATTCGGGCCCACCACGGCCGTTATGGCACGCGGGGAAAAATCCGTGCGCACACCGTCGACGGTCACGGACAGCACCGGCGTATCAGTGGGACGGGTAAGGGCGCGGAGCTTATCGACGTCCATCCCATGCAA
The DNA here is from genome assembly GCF_039907195.1 of Corynebacterium sp. c3Ub_189. Lineage (NCBI taxonomy): Bacteria > Bacillati > Actinomycetota > Actinomycetes > Mycobacteriales > Corynebacteriaceae > Corynebacterium > Corynebacterium sp. c3Ub_189. The sequence continues at coordinate 94,139 of NZ_JASBOF010000005.1, forward strand.
CCTCCTGGCCTGCGGCTGGTAGCTTCGCCGCCGCAGGGCAGGCAAGCCCGCCAGCGCCAGACAGGCCAAGGCCAACCCTATAAGCAGCGCGGAGAGCACGTACGCGCCATCCGCATCGACCTCGCGCTCCAGATAAATACCCAGCGGCATGGTGCGGGTAACCCCCGGCTGCGAGCCGGCAAAGGTCAGGGTCGTGCCAAATTCGCCCAGCGAGCGCGCGAAGGCCAATCCCGCGCCCGTAGCCAAGGCCGGGGCGATGGAGGGAAGGGTAATTTTGCCCAGGACCTCCCACCGGCCCAAGCCCACGCCGCGCGCAGAGGCGAGGATTTCCTGGTCCAGCTGGCGCAATGCCGAATCAACCGCGACCACCACAAAGGGCAGCGCCACAAAGGTCTGCGCCATAACGACCCCGGGGAAGGCGAAGGCGAGGTGGATGCCTAGGGCGTCGAGAAGCGGGGCCAGGTACCCCTTGCGGCCAAAGGCTGCGGTAAGGGCCAAGCCGCCCACCACCGGTGGCATGGCCAAGGGCAGGTAGACCAAGAGGCGCACTACGGAGCTGCCGCGGCCGAGCTGCTGCACCCACAGGGCCAGCCCCAAACCCAGAACGAGCGCAAGGATCATGGATTGGAAAGCGGCTGCCACTGAGATGAGCAGCATATCCCGGATCTCGTCGCGCGCGAGGTAGTCGCTAATGCGCGCCCATGGCACGCGCAGCCCAAGAGCGGCAACGGGGACGATGATGGTCGCCACCGCGATGAGGCCAATAAGGCCGATAAGAAGCGGGGCTTTGGGGCGAATGGGCTGGGGTGCGGACACAGAACTACTCCGCCGGGTTAAAGCCGCGGTCGCGCCAGGTGGATGCAAAGTCGCCGCTCAGGATATCGAGCACCGCGCGAGCCTGGTCGGGGTGGGATGCTTCTGCGGTAACGGCGCCCAGAATCTGGTTAGTAAATTTCTCTGCCCCAGGAATGTCAATCACCTCGACATCGTCGCCGGCCGCGGCGGCATCGGTGGAGTAGACCCACCCAGCATCCGCCTCGCCCGAGGCAACCTTTCCTAAAACGTCGGCCACCTGGCGCTCCTGGGAGGAAGGATGGACGTCAAGGCGCTTATCGTCGATGATCCGGGAGGAGATATCGCCACAGGGAACTTGGGGATCGCAAAGCACGAAGTGGTGGGAGTGGCGGAGATCCTCCACTGACTGGATTCCCGCCGGGTTGCCCTTGGGTACAACCATGACCATGACATTGGTGGCAAGCACCTCGGGCGTGGCAACCGTGCCATCCTGCACCGCCTTATCCATGGTCTTTTTCGATGCCGTGAGGAGAAGATCGGCCGGGGCGCCCTCGCGCAGCTTGCTCACCAGGTCGGAGGAGCCGCCATTTTCAAAGTTTAGATTTACCGGCGGCGCGAGCTGGCTTGCGCGGCGGGTAAGTTCGTCATTGATGACGCGGGTGGAAGACGCAGCCAGGACATTAAGCGTGGGAGCATCCGCGTCCTGGGCGGAGGTCGTTGATGTTGGGGGAGCGCAGGCCGCTAGGGCGAATGCCATGGCGGCGAGGAATGCGGCGGCGCGCTTCTTCATCTGCGGAGGGCTCCTTCTACGGCGGAGAGTGTGACCTATCCAGGATAGCCCTCCGCTCCGCGAAGGGTTTAGCTCACGCGGGTGAACTTGATGTGGAAGTCGTTTTCTTCTTCCTTGAGGTAGTCCAGCTCGAAGTTCTCCTCGCGAGCCTCGACCTCCTTGAGCAGGGGAACCGGATTATGCGGGGCGATGAGGATCATTGCTTCGCCCACGTTGAGGGTGCCGAGTGCGCCGTGGATGGCGCCGTGGCGAACGGCGTGCGGAATTTCGGAGGCATTCAGAGTTGGGATGGAGTGTGGCTTATTGGCATCGGAGATGGGCAGTTGCATAGCGGGTGGTCCTTTCTTAAGGGGTGCGAGTTTCGCTCTGCTACCAATATTAGTACGATAAAACCCGTGCAAAATAATAGCGTGGCGCATCGCCTCATTTTCCTCGCTTTCGCAGGCCTATCGCTGCTGGTAGGCCTGGCTGCGGGCGCCACCCTATTGGGGTTGACCGCCACACCTGGCGCGTCTTTCGCCGCCGACCACGGACCGCTCATGGTCTTCGGTTTCGTGGGCGGAGCCATTGGCCTTGAGCGCACCGTTGCCGTGCGCACCTCCTGGGCATGGGCCGGGCCCGTGTGCCACGTTGCCGGCGTGTTGGGTATTCTCGCCGGCCTGCCGCGGGCGGTTCCCGCAGTGGGTTTTGCCGCCAGCTTCCTTGTCCTTGGCTTCATTTACGCCACCATCTATCGCCGTCAGGCGAGCCTTGCGATCTTGGTGCAGGCAGCTGGTGTAATCGGGGGAGTAGCAGCCGCCGCCCTATGGGCCATGGGTCCGGGGTTCACCGCGGCGATGCCGTTGTGCGTCCTCTACGCCGTGGCCACCATCATCGGCGAGCGCATGGAACTAGCGCGCGTCACCATGGTCGGAACCCGCGCCGAGAATCACCTCACCCTCCTGGTCCTAGGGCTGGCGGCGGTCAGCGTCATCTACGTGCTTGCCCCTGCGGTGGGCTATCGCGCCATGGGCTTGGCGCTCATCGCCATCGCTGCGGCCACCGCGCGGGTAGACGTGGCCAAGAATCTGGTGCGCTCGCACGGCCTGCCGCGCTACTCGGCGGCGTGCATGTTGGCCGGCTACGGCTGGCTCGCCCTCGGCGGTTACCTCTGGCTGCTATACGGACAGTCCACCGGCTTTGCCTATGATGCCTCCGTGCACGCCATCTTCTTGGGCTTTGTCATGTCCATGATTTTTGCGCACGCTCCAATCATCTTTACCTCCGTTATCCGCCGCCGATTGCCGTATCACCCGGTGCTCTATGTGCCGGTGGCGCTCTTACATGGCGGCCTCGCGTTGCGCATCCTTGCCGATTGCGCCGAGCACACCACTGTCCTCCACACCGGCGGGGTGGTTACGATATTCGCAGTGTTAATTTTTCTCGCCTGCGGCATTGCCTTGACTGCGAAGGAGGCGCGACGTGCGCATTCATGACGTATCCCTGGCCGCGCGCGGCCGCTGGCATACCCTGAGCGCCGCCATTATCGGCTTGTGGATTTTTACCGGTCTCGGCCTGCTCATTGCCGCATCCTTGGGCGCTCCTGTGGTGTGGTGGGATATCATCCATCCCTTCACCATTGGTGCGCTGACCACGGCAATCATCGTCTTTTCCACTCACTTCACCGAGGCCTTGACCCGGACTGCGGGCGGGGACTATCGGGGCGTCGGCAGTCGCGTGGGCCTAGTGCAGCTCGGGCTTATCTTGCTGCTCATTGATAGGGCGGGGTATGACTGGGGCCCGCTTGCCGACGCCGCCTCTGCCCTCATCATCGCCGCCCTCACCTGGCACCTGTGGTTCGTTGCGCGGCGCCTTCGCGGCTCACTGTCTGGTTCTTTTGCCGTGACCGTGCCCTTTTATATCGCGGCGGCTGTGTTCATGATTGCCTCCGTGGTGCTTGTCATCCTCAGCGGTAATGGGGTAGGCGAGTACTCCCTCCTCGTCGGTGCCCACTCGCGCGGCATGGTCTGGGGCTTCGCGTGGCTTACCGTCATCGGCACGGTGGTTACGTTGCTCCCCACGCTATCGGCCACGGCGATTTCGCCCACCGCTCGCGCGCGGTGTACTCGCGCGCTCATCGTGCACTGCGTTGGCTTGTCCTTGGCGATGGCGCTGTACGCGGTGGGCCTTACCCGCGCCGCAGGCGTGGCCCAACTGCTCGTGGTCCTGGCGGCGGTGCTCATCATCCAGCCGGTGCTTGCCACCGTCATGGGGCGTTCGCCGCGGCTGACCACCGCCACCGTTGCCGTCATCGCCGGCCTGCTGTGGATGCTGGCGCTGTGCGGAGGCGATGCCATTTCCGCAGCGGTAGGCGCCTACCCGCGCACCATTACCCTGATTTTGCTACCCGCCTTTCTCGGTGCCGGCCTCTTGCAGTTGGTCACCGGTGTCCTTCACCACTTGCTTCCTATTCTTACCGGCGCACGCCCTGATACCACCGAGCGCACCGGCTACGCCCGCCTGCTGCTCATCAACGTGGGCGGACTGCTGACATTGCTGGGCGCTACCGTGGCCGGGCTTATCATGATGGGGATAGGCCTTGCCGCCAACGTTATCGCCGTCGGCCGAGCCATCTACCTTAAGAAAAGACTGGAGAGTTAAATGCTGAGCGTTTCTTCCTCACAACCTGCGGACAAACCCGCACCCAAAGATTCCTCCTGGGCCTCATGGCTGCTCATCGGCATCGCGCTGGCGGCGGTCATCGCGCTCGCGGTGGTTAATTCAACCGGCAAGGGTACGGAGTCTGCGGCACCTGTAGCTTCCGGTGAAACGCAGACCATTGACGTCAGCGTAGACGGCATGGCATTTTCTCCCTCTTCCGTGGACATCGACCCCGGCACGCATCTAGTAGTCAATTTCACCAACTCCGGCGACCAAGTCCATGACTTAAAGATTGGCGACGCCGAAACCGGCCGCGTCGACCCCGGCGAGACCGTCCAACTCGACGCCGGAGTCATCGACTCCTCCGAGGAAGGCTATTGCACCATCGCTGGCCACAAGATGCAGGGCATGACCTTCCAGGTCAACGTGGGAGACGGCGCCGCTGCAGGACATGACCATGCGGTGTCTTCTGCTAGCAACCCGCACGTAGACGTGCCAACCGCCGCCGAACTCGGCGCACAACGCGACGATTTTTCCGCCTTCGACGCCTCTTTGCAGCCGGCCGCTGAGACGAAGACGCACAAAGAGACCTGGACGATGACCGAGGAAGTCGTGGAGGTCGCCCCTGGCATCAAGCAGATGCGTTGGCTCTTCAACGGCCAAGCCCCGGGGCCCACCCTGCGTGGCAAGGTGGGCGATAAGTTCGAAATCACCATCAAGAACGAGGGCTCCATGGCCCACTCCATTGACTTCCACGCCGGCGAGGTCAACCCAGATAAGACCATGAAATCCATCCAGCCGGGCGAAGAATTGACCTACAAGTTCACCGCGAACCGCTCCGGCATCTGGATGTATCACTGCTCCACGATGCCCATGTCCCTTCACATCGCCAACGGCATGGCCGGCAATGTCATCATCGATCCGCCGAACCTCAAGCCCGTTGACGCGGAGTATAACTTCATGGCTACCGATGTCTTCCTGGGCGAGGAATCCACCGGCGCCGACGCCCAGCGCGTTGCCGACGGTCGTTTCGACCTGATGGCCTTCAATTACTACCCTGGCCAATATGACGCAGAGCCCATCAAAGCCAAGGTAGGCGATACCGTCCGCCTGTGGTTGACCAATTTAGGCCCCGACCAGCCGCTGAGCTTCCACGTTGTGGGCGAGCAATTCGATACCGCCTACAAGGAAGGCGCCTACCTCATCAAGAATGAGGACTCGACCGGCTCGCAAGCTCTGGACCTCCTCCCGGCGCAAGGAGGATTCGTCGAGATGACCTTCAACGAGCCCGGTACTTATTCCTTTGTCAATCACATCATGACTAACGCGGAGAAGGGCCAGCACGGCAAGTTCATCGTCACCGAGTAGTCCTCCCGCGGTTCGGCTCCTCTCGCCGCTCGACCCCGCCCTTCGCGCTCACCAGCGACCGTTCGTGGTCACATTTGGTGCCCACCGTGAGCGCGAAGGGCGGGTTTGTGCATTCGTCCACCCCTCGCGCTCACGGAGGCGGCGATTTCGAGCTTGCTGCGGCTCTCAGTGAGCGCGAAGGGAGGGGAGGCCGAGACTTCTTCCCTTGGCGCTCAGGTGGGGTAGGTCAGCGGCTGCCGGTGAGCGCGAAGGGCGGTGTGGGGAGTGAACGCAGGAAGCTCGCGCAGCTCCGAACGGGTGTCGTAGTCGCGTTCGGCGCCGGTGCCGGGAATCTCGATGAAGTCGGCGCCATGGATGAGGCGACGGACGGAGACGTTCCGAGCCGTAGGAAGGGAATCGAGCTGAGCTTGGAGCGCGGGAGCGCGCCAGAGGGAACACAGCGGCTGGAGGTAGCCGTCGGCGGCGCGGGTGAGTACGGCATCGGCCGTGGAGGAGGCGAGGGTCGAGCGCAGACGGGGAAGCAGTAGCGGCGAATCGGGGGCATCCACGGCGAACAGGGCGAGCTCGGAGCAGTGGGATAACGCCTGGGCACCGGCCGCGATGCCGGCGACAGGACCACCGTAGAGCGGTGACTCGCACACCTGGGGCACGCCGAGGCGATGCGGGGAGACAACCACGGTCGGGGTGCCGTAGGGAAGCTGGGCGAGCAGACGGTCGATAAAGCGCGTGCCGTGGACAAAAAGGGAGGCCTTATCGGCGCCGCCCATGCGCCTGCCGTGGCCGCCGGCGAGGATGACCGCGCCGAGCATTAGGACTCCGGGAGGGTGCGGGACCAGTCCCCGGAGCGGCCGCCGGATTTCGCCACGATTGCGCAGCGGCGGATATACGCGGAGCGGTCCACGCCCTTGACCATGTCGATGATGGCGAGTGCGGAAACGTTCACGGCCGTCAGAGCCTCCATTTCCACGCCGGTGCGGTCGGCGGTGCGGACGGTGGCGGAGATGGACACGTGGTCGTCGGCAAGCGTGAGCTCGACTGCGCAGCCGTGTACGCCGATGGTGTGTGCCAAGGGAAGTAGCTCGGGGACCTTCTTGGCAGCCGAAATGCCGGCGATGCGGGCAACTGCGAGGACATCGCCCTTGGGCACGGTGCCATCGCGCAAGGCGGTCATGACTTCCGGGGAACAGGCTACCTCGCCCTCAGCGGTGGCGGTGCGCACCGTGGGCTGCTTCTCGGTGACGTCGACCATGTAGGCGGCGCCGTCAGAGTTCAGGTGGGTAAATTCCATGGTTACTCCTTAATACAGATAAACGGTGATGTCCTCGCCCATGGCCGGCGGCGCGGAGTCAATGAGGCAATAGCCATTGGTGCCGGCCAGCGACACGATGCGGTGACTGCCGTGGGGCAGGTGCGAGGTGATGGCGGGCCCTGCCTGAAAGTCTACGGTGACGGGAACAATGGTCGGCCGTCCGCGGGAGGCGGGAAGGCGCGAATCCACCCGGGCGCGCAGGTTGACCCGTTGGCGTGGCGCGGGGTGTCCGGACAGTGCGGCGATAAGTGGCCGGGCATACAGCTGAAAATCGACGAAGGCCGCTACGGGGTTGCCGGGCAAGCATAGCACCGGGGTGTCATTCCACAGCGAGTAGCCCTGCGGGGCACCCGGGCGCTGATCGACGTGCCCGAACCACGCGGAATCCGTGCGCCCGAGTACGGTGTGGACGACGTCGAAGGCGCCGGCGGATACTCCACCTGAAGTGATGATGAGGTCGTGGGAGGGGGCTAGCTCATCTAGCGCAGAGGCGAGGTCCGCAGGGGCATCACCCACGTGGACGTGTGCGTCTGCACCTGCAAGGGCAGCGAGCATCGGGCCATTGGAATCCGGCAGCTGGCCGGGGGCGAGCTGCGCTGGGGAAGAGACGAGTTCTTCGCCGGAAGAAACGACCGCGATGCGCGGGCGGCGGAAGATCGAGACGGAATACACGCCGGCGGAGGTGAGCGCGGCAATGCCGGCGGCATCGATAAGCGTGCCGGCGGTGGCGACTGGCGCGCCAGGCTGGATGTCCTCGCCGGGGGGACGGATATGCGACTTGGCGGGGGCCTCCGTGATGGTGACCTCGTCCGGAAGTGCTACGGGGCCGGCCGGGGTGGTGGTGTTTTCGACTGGGACGACGAGCATCCCTGCGGTATCGGCCACGGGGGCGCCGGTCATGATGCGGACGGCGTGGCCGGTGGGTACATCGATGGGAGCCGCGCCGGCTGGTACATCGCCGGCGACGCGGAGGGTCCATGGTGCGGAGGAGGAAAGATCCGCGGCATGGACGAGGAAGCCATCCATCGCCGAATTGGCATGGGGCGGCACGGGGAAGCGCGCGGTGGCGTCGGCGGCGAGGACGTGGCCGCTGAGGGAGGCGTCGACGGGCGCGGACTCGGCCGGTGGGGTGGAAGCCAGCGCGAGTACGGCGTCGAGGTGCGCGGAGATGCTGCGGGGCGTGGACATAAGACTCAGGTTAGCCGCCAATGGCGGACATCGGACGGTCTGGTTGGAGAAAGCCCTCGTCATCAATGCCGTGACCGGGCTTTTTGGTCCACATTTCCCCCGCCCAAGCCTCCATGATCTCTGCATCGCTCGCGCCGGAGCGCAGCAGGTCTCGCAGTGGGGTTTCGGAATTGCCAAAGAGGCAATTGCGAATGGCGCCGTCGGTAGTAAGGCGGGTGCGGTCGCAATCGCCGCAGAAGGGGTGGGTGACCGAGGCAATGATACCCAGCGTGCCGTGCGTGCCATCCGGGGCGCTGACCTCCCATAAGGCGGCGGGGGCGGAACCGCGTGGTTCGCGTGCCGGCGTCATGGAAAAGTGGGTGCGCAGTCGGGCGAGGATATCCTCGGCCGTGATCATGTCCTCGCGGCGCCACTGTTCGCGGGGCCCGAGCGGCATCTGCTCGATGAAGCGGAGCTGGGCGCCGTGGTGGACGGCATAGTCCGCCAGTGGAACGATGTCTTCTTCGTTGACCCCGGGCATGACCACGGCGTTGATCTTGATGGGATGCAGGCCCGCGGCATCCGCGGCGGCGATGGCCTGCAACACGTGGTCGAGCCGGTCGCGGCGGGTGAGCGCGGCGTAGCGCTTGCGGTCGATGGTGTCGAGCGAGATATTGATGCGGTCGAGCCCGGCCGTGGCGAGGGCGCCGGCGCGCTTTTCCAGGCCAAGCCCGTTGGTGGTCAGCGCGGTGGATGGGGAGCGGCCTTGGTCGGTGCGCAGCTGTTTGGTCGCGGCAATAATCTTCTCCAGCGACTTGCGCAGCAGGGGCTCGCCGCCGGTAAAGCGCACTTGGCGGATGCCCAGCTTGCCGACGCCTATCCGGATCAGCCGGATGGTTTCCTCATCGCTCAAGGTTTGCTCTGTGGGCATCCACTCCAAACCTTCGGCCGGCATGCAATAGGTGCAGCGCAGGTTGCAGCGATCCGTCAGCGAGACGCGCAGGTCGCGGGCTTGGCGTCCATAGCGATCCAGCAGTGCGCGCGTGCCATCAGCGGCCGGTGCAGGCAGATCCGCCGGCGGTTTCGCACGGCCCACGGTAGGCAGGGGCAGGGAAACCACGGGCTGCTGGGAGGAAGAGGTCATTGGTGCCAGTCTAAGAGAGGGGACGAGGTACACCAAGCTGCAACGGCGACTGACGCGAATTTATTCCTAGTTTTCCCGGCTTAAATCGGCGGCGTTGGTGGCATCGAGGCGCTGGGATTCGCCTGGGCCCTTGAGCCGGATGATGTTGTACTCGCCCTCTGCCAGGTGGGCGCGCAAATCTTTCTTATCGAACTTGCCCACGGAGGTCTTATCGATGGACTTTACAAAGGTCCAATACTCTGGCAGCATCCAGCTCGGCAGTTCCTTGCGCATGCTGGCGCGCAGGCGTTCTGCGGTCTCGATGGTGGGCGAGGCGCCCTCGGCCAATACTGTGACGGCGAGTGGGCGCTCGACCCATTGCTTATCGGGGTAGCCAATCACGGCGGCCTCGACGACAAGCTCGTCAGACATGATGAGGTTTTCTAGTTGGACGGAATAGATCCATTCGCCGCCGGAGCGAATGACATCGCGGGCGCGGTCCTCCACGGTAAGGAAGCCGTCCTTGGTAACAGAGCCGACGTCGCCAGTGCGCAGCCAGCCATCGGCGGTGAACTTATCCTCCGCGGCCTCGACTTGCTTGCCGCGGAATTCGGAGGCGATTTCGCCCGGCTCAGCGGTGGGCGAGTGGTAGTAGGAACCGGTGACCAGGTTGCCGCGTACCTGCAGCTCGCCGGCATTGCGGTCGGTGCGAGCGACGACTTGGCCGTCGTTGACCACGCGGTATTCCAGTGAGGCGGGGATGCGGCCTTGGGATACGCGGTAGGCCCAGCGGGTATCGCCGGAGGCGCCCTGGGGCGGGCGGGCAACGCTGCCCACGGTGGAGGTTTCCACCATGCCCCACACGTGGACCACATCGACGCCGTAGCGCTCCTCCCACATCTTGATCAGCATCGGCGGGACGGGGGAGCCGCCGGCGTAAATCTCGGTGAGCGTCATGCGCTCTGGTGGATGGTGCATGTAGTGGACAAAGAGCTGAATCCAGATGGTGGGCACGCCGTGAGCCACGCGCGGAGAGGTAGCGGCGATGGCTTTGGCTAGGGTGGGGGCGGACACATCGGCGTCGGGAAGCACCAGCGGGGTGCCCGTCATGAAACAGGTGAAGGGAACGCCCCAGCTGAGCACGTGGCAGATAGGAATGCAGCACAGGAAGGTCTCGCCGTGGGTAATGCACAGCGAGTCTGAGGAACGCAGCTGCATGGCCTCCAAATAGAGAGACCGGTGTGAATACAGCACTCCCTTGGGCGCGCCCGTGGTGCCCGTGGAATAGCACAGCGCCGCGGCCGTGCGCTCATCTAGTTCGGGCCAGTCATAGACGGTAGAGCGGCCGTCGATAAGCGCCTCATAGGAATACACCTCAACCCCGCGGGGGAAAAGGTGAGCAAACTGCTGCGCTGGTTGGGCGCCGGTGATGATGACGCTTCCCACGGAGTCGGTGCCCACGAGCACTTTGCCCAGCTGCTGCGCCAAGCGGGGATCGCACACGATGGCGGAGATTTCCGCATGGTTAATAATGTGGCGGATCTGGTCATTCATCAGCTGCTTATTCAGCGGGGCAAAAATCGCGCCCTTGCAGGCGGTGCCGAACATTACCTCCAAGTGCTCGGCGCAATTCCACATAAAGCTGCCCACGCGCTCATCGCTGGTGATGCCCAATTCATCGTGAATGGCGTGGGCGAACGCGGCGGCGCGGGCAGCGATATCGCGGAAGGTAACTTCCTCGGCCGGATCGAATTCTGAGCCGGTGCCCTCACCGTGCCAGGTGGTAACCGTGGTGTCCCCGTGTACCGAGGCACCGTATTCCAAAATGCGGGTCAGGGAGAGGGGGATATCCATCATCGTGGAAAGCATGCCTCTACTGTAGCGGTGTCATGGTGCGGGCGTTGCTCCCTATGCGTTATACTTGTTCGCGACTGGTAGGAAACCGGAAAATTTTAGCTCCCCTTTCCTATGCATTCGGGCCCAGAGAAGTAGTTTTGCCCGCAGTCGTTTCTTGATTTCTTCCGGTTCGTGCACTCGCTGTGCGAAGTCTCCACAAGGACACGGAAGAGGCCTCATACTTATTGCCCGGCAGGACGCGCATGCGCCTTGGCACGAGGGCGAGAAGTCCTAGAAAAATACACATTGGCTTCCAGTGCAACGCCGCGAGCATAGGCTGCGGCGGCTCCCGCATAATCGGACCTGGTCAAGCAACGAAAGGATATCCGTGAGCGAAACGGACAACACCGCAGCACAGGATCTTGCATCCCTGAAGCTGCCGGAATTGCGCAAAATGGCCGCAGAGCGCGGCCTACGTGGTGTCTCTGCCCTGCGCAAGGGGGATCTCATCACCGCCATCAAGACCGGACAGGTTCCGCCTAAGGCCAAGGCCAAGGTGGAAAAGGCCGTTCAGGTAGAAAAGGCGGAGAAGCCTGAGAAAGCAGATAAGCCGCGCAAAAAGGCGCAGGAAGATGCGCCGCAGAAGGCGGAAAAGCAGGAAGAATCCGGCGAGAAGCAGGATAACCGCCAGCAGGGCTCTGGCGAGGAGCAGCGCTATGAGTCGCGCTCCCAGGCCCGCCGCGCTCGCCGCAACCGCGCCCGCCGCCAAGAGCGTCAGGAGCGTCAGGAACGGCAAGAGCGTGAGGAGCGTAACCGCAACGAGGAGCAGGGCGGCACTAAGGACAACCGCGACAATAACTCCCAGGACGGCTCCGATAATCAGGGCGAGAAGAATGACCGTGGCGATAATAAGCAGCGCGGCAACCGCCACGAGGACAACAATAACCACGAGCGCGGCAATCGCCGTGGGCGCCGCAACCGCCGCAACCGCCGCGGCCGCGGAAATAATAATGACAATAATGGCGGCAATGATTTGCAGGTCCGCGAGGGCGATGAGCTGCAGGCCGTCGGCGGCATCTTGGACGTCGTAGACAATAATGTCGCCTTCCTGCGCACCACCGGTTATCGCGCCGCGGCTTCCGACGTCTTTGTGAACAACGGCATCGTCCGCCGCCTAGGCCTGCGCTCTGGTGACGCCATTACCGGTCAGGTCAAGGTCTCCGGCCCGACGCATACGCACGGCAATGGCCGCAACCGCCGCAAGTACAACCAGCTGGTACAGGTCGATACCGTCAACGGCATCGATCCGGAAGGCGCAAAGCAGCGCCCGCACTTTAATAAGCTGACCCCGCTGTACCCGAATAAGCGCCTGCGTTTGGAAACGGATCCGAAGATCCTCACCACCCGCGTCATTGACCTCATCATGCCGATTGGTAAAGGCCAGCGCGCGCTTATCGTCTCCCCGCCAAAGGCCGGCAAGACGACGATTCTGCAGAATATCGCCAACGCGATTTCTACCAATAACCCGGAGTGCTACCTCATGGTCGTTCTCGTAGACGAGCGCCCTGAGGAAGTTACGGACATGCAGCGCTCCGTTAACGGTGAGGTTATTGCCTCCACCTTTGACCGCCCGCCATCAGAGCACACTTCCGTGGCGGAGCTGGCTATCGAGCGCGCCAAGCGCCTAGTGGAGCAGGGCAAGGACGTCGTGGTCCTGCTGGATTCCATTACCCGCTTGGGCCGCGCCTATAACAATTCCTCCCCGGCTTCTGGCCGCATTCTCTCCGGCGGTGTGGACTCCAATGCGCTCTACCCGCCAAAGCGCTTCCTGGGTGCCGCCCGCAATATCGAAGAGGGCGGTTCGCTGACGATTATCGCCACCGCCATGGTGGAGACCGGCTCTACCGGCGATACCGTCATCTTCGAGGAATTCAAGGGCACGGGCAACGCCGAGCTGAAGCTGGACCGTGGCATCTCTGAGCGCCGCGTCTTCCCAGCCGTGGACGTTAACCCGTCCGGTACTCGTAAGGATGAGCTGCTGCTCGTACCAGAGGAAGCACGCATCATGACCAAGCTGCGTCGCATCCTCTCCGCCCTGGATTCCCACCAGGCCATTGACCTGCTCATTAAGCAGCTGAAGAAGACCCGCTCCAATGGCGAGTTCTTGATGCAGGTGGCCTCCTCGGCCCCGATGGCTGCGGATAAGGATGAAGAAGATTATGTCTAATCAGGTTTCGCTCGTTGATGACATCGTGTCCGAGTACCAGGGCATTGAGATGCAGATGGCCGATCCGGAAGTTGCCGGCGACCAGAAGCAATTCCGCAAGCTTTCCAAGCGCTACGCGGAGTTGCGCCCCATCATCATGGTCAATGATGAGCTGACCCAGGCGCGCGAGGATCTCGCTGATGCCAAGGAGATGGCCTACGAGGACCATGACTTCCAGGAGGAAGCAGACCGCCTAGAAAAGTCCGTGGAGAACTTGGAAGAAAAGCTCGCTGACCTGCTCGCGCCGCGCGATGAGCAGGATTCCGAGGACATCATTATGGAAATCAAGGCCGGCGCGGGCGGCGAAGAAGCAGCTCTCTTTGCCGGCGACTTGGCCCGCATGTATGAGCGCTATGCGGATAAGACGGGCTTTAATTGGGAGGTCTTGGGCCTCAATGAGTCCGATCTCGGCGGCGTGAAGGATATGACCATTTCCTTCCGCTCCAAGTCCCCGTCGCGCGATGGTGCATGGTCCGTATTCAAATTTGAAGGCGGCGTGCACCGTGTGCAGCGCGTTCCGGTTACCGAATCCCAGGGCCGCATTCAGACCTCTGCCGCCGGCGTGCTGGTCTACCCGGAGCCGGAAGAGGTCGAGTCTGTCAATATCGATGACAAGGATATTCGCGTTGATGTTTACCGTTCCTCCGGTAAGGGCGGTCAGGGCGTGAACACCACCGACTCCGCGGTGCGTATTACCCACCTGCCCACCGGGCTTATCGTGACCTGCCAGAAGGAGCGTTCCCAGATTCAAAACAAGGCGCGTGCGCTGCAGGTTCTGCAGGCCCGCCTGGATCAGATGGAGCGCGAGGCCCGCGAGGCCGAGGCCGGCGAGCAGCGCGCCTCCCAGGTGCGCACCATGGACCGCTCCGAGCGCATCCGCACCTATAACTGGCCGGAAAACCGCATCACGGATCACCGCATTGGTTATAAGGCCAATAACTTGGACTCTGTGTTGAATGGCGACATGCATGACCTTATTAAGGCCCTGCAGGACCAAGAGCGTGCCGAGCGCCTCGAGGCCGAGGGTTAAACCAGCGTGGATAACACGTATGGGCAGGCGCTGCGCCGCGGGGTGCAGCGCCTTCGTGCTGCCGGGGTGGCCAGCCCTGAATGGGATGCACGCATCATGGCCGCGCACCTCATCCACTGCGGCCACATGGATATCCCGCTCGATCAGGCTCCTATGCCCGGCTTCGACGTGGCCTTTGATGCGCTGCTTCGCCGCCGGGAGGACCGCGAGCCTTTGCAGTACGTACTAGGCAGCGCCTGGTTCGGCCCGCTGGAGCTCAAGGTGGGCCCGGGCGTGTTCATCCCGCGGCCGGAAACCGAGGTTATGGCGGACTGGGCGGTGCGCAATGCGGAAGGCCCGCGGCTGGTTGATCTGTGCACCGGCACAGGCGCGTTGGCGCTCTACCTACACCACTATCTGCCTGACGCCCAGGTGAAGGCAGTGGAGCTTGCCGACGCCGCCCTGGCCTACACCCAAGCCAATACCCGTAACACCGGGGTAGAGGTCACCCAAGCCGACGCCACGGCCGACGATACTTTGGCGGAATGGAACGGGACCGTGGACCTCCTCGTGACCAACCCGCCCTATGTGCCAGAGACCTCGGATCTTGAACCGGAGGTCTATCATGACCCGCATAACGCGGTCTTTGCCGGTACGGATGGGATGGGGGTCATCACCGGCCTTATCCCGACCATTGCGCGCCTTGTGCGCCCAGGCGGCAAGTTAGCCATCGAACACGACGATTCCACGAGCGAGGCCGTACAAGCCGCATTGGTCCGCCACGGCGGCTTTGAACAGATCGCCCCGCTGCAGGATCTGACGGGAACGCCCCGCTTTGTCACTGCGGTACGCGGAGTAGACTAAGACACCAGTGAGGGCAAGAAGGGGAAAAGAATATGCAAGGAAAGATTTTTAACTGCGCCGATGATGCCGAGCGCGAAGAGGGCATGAACATTGCGGTCAAGGCTGCGCAATCCGGCCGCCTTGTGGTGATGCCCACCGATACGCTCTACGGCCTCGGTTGCGATGCCTTTGATAATGATGCCGTAGCCAACCTCCTGGCCACCAAGCAGCGCGGCCCGGATATGCCGGTGCCAGTTTTGGTGGGGTCCTGGGATACCGTTCGCGGTCTGGTTGCTTCCTATACCGATACCGCGCGCGACTTGGTTGAGGCCTTCTGGCCCGGTGGCCTGTCCATCGTCGTTCCGCAAGCGCCGTCTCTGCCGTGGAACCTCGGCGATACCCGCGGCACCGTGATGCTGCGCATGCCTTTGCATCCCATCGCCATTGAGCTGCTGCGCGAGGTCGGCCCCATGGCTGTCTCCTCCGCCAATATTTCTGGTCACCAGCCGCCGACCACGGCGCTCATGGCCAAGCAGCAGCTTGGTAAAGCCGTGACGGTTTACTTGGATGGGGGAGAGACGGCCGTCGGCAAGCCCTCGACCATCATTGATCTCTCCGGCGAGCGCCCGTATCTGCTGCGAGAAGGGGCACTCTCGGCCGAGGAAATCGGCGAGGTCATTGGCGTCGACGCGCAGACCCTGCGTACCCGCCCACAGGCTTAAGGGAGGAATGCGCGTGAGCGGCAGTGGTGTACCGCTGCGCGAGCTGGCCCTCGTCATCCTCGTCGCAGCAGCATTTACGTATCTCACCACCGGCGTGGTGCGCTCCTTTTTGGTGCGCACCGGCCGCGTGGCGGAGATTCGCCTGCGCGACGCCCACACGCAGCCCACCCCGCGCATGGGTGGGGTGGCCATGTTTATCGGCTTCGCGGCGGCGATATTCCTCGCAGCCCAGCTTCCAGCCTTGACTCGGGGTTTTATGCCCGTCACTCCGGAGATGAATGCGGTGCTCTGGGCGGCCCTGGCGCTAGTGCTTGTCGGAGTGGTCGATGACTTGGTGGAGCTGAGTGCCATAGTGAAGCTGTTTGGACAGCTCTTTGCGGCCACCTTGATGAGCGGGCTGGGCCTTACCTGGACCCTGCTTTTCATCCCTTTTGGCGGCGGCACCACGGTCGTCCTCGACCAATTGCAAAGCACCCTGCTCACCGCTTTCTTTACCGTTCTGCTCATCAATGCCATCAACTTTGTCGACGGCCTCGATGGCCTAGCGGCAGGCCTTGGCATGATTGCGGGCGGGGCAATTCTGGTGTTTTCTTTGACCGTTCTCCATGACCAAGGCGGTGCGGTCTCGGCATACCCACCGGCCATCATCAGCGCAGCCCTGGTGGGAATGTGCGCTGGATTCTTGCCGCATAACTTTGAACCGTCTCGCATCTTCATGGGGGATTCAGGCTCGATGCTTATCGGTCTCTTGCTTGCTGCGGCCTCGACTTCCGCGTCTGGCAAGATCAACATGTCGCTTTACGGCACGGTGGACATTGTCGCCCTGATGTCGCCGATCATCGTTGTGGTCGCAGCGGTGTTCATTCCAGTCCTGGACCTTGTCTGGGCCGTTATTCGTCGACTATCCCAAGGGCGTTCGCCGTTTTCTGCAGATAAGGCGCACATCCATCACCGCCTACTCTCGCTCGGCCATACCCACCGCCGGACCGTGCTGGTCCTTTACCTGTGGGTCTCCGCCGTAGCCTTCGGCGCGGTGTCCTTTTCTATCGTGCCCGCACCCGTGGCCATTGGTGTTACCGTTGTTGCCTTGCTCTTGGCATTCGCGGCAACCCTCGTACCTTTGCGGCAAGGAAAGATTGGCCCAGCTGCGCGAGAGACCGTCGTGGTGAAGGAATCCGAGCCCTCGTGAGGTAGGGTGTGTAGCCGTGAGTGAAGCACAAGCGACTACGCAACCCTCGGAATTTGATGACCACCGCCGTCCCATGCAAAGGGCGGTCAGACTGGGCGGCCTAGCCCTGCTGGTTATCACTGTGGTCTCCTTAGCCGTCTGGGGCGGTATCAGTGGTCTTCCCGGTATTTGGGGAGTCCTGGTGGGCGCCGCTATCGGTGGCGGCTTCGTCTTATTTACCGCCTTGTCGGTTTTGCTGACTGCCAATACCACTCCTGCCAACACCATGGCGGTGGTGCTGGGTGGTTGGCTGCTCAAGGTCATCGTTTTGGTCATGGTGCTTCTCGTAATCCGAGATATGGATTTCTATGACACTTTGGCGCTATTCGTGACCGTCATGCTGGCCCTTTTCGCCACTTTGGGCACAGAGGTATGGGCCGTCGTCACCTCGCGGGTCACGTACGTCTCGTAGCAGGGAAGTGGCCTTTGTTAGGGCCCACCGCTCTTCTGGAAGGAATGGTGGTGGGCCCTTTTGCTCTGTGTGCATGCAATCGTTTCTGTTGTGGTTACCCCCGTCAAGGTGGGGAAATAGGCAGGTGTGATGAACTCCACGTAGCAGGATTTAGGCAGAATGTGGCCTTTTTGTTGTGAATTTGTGGCGGAATTGGGCCCACAGTGGCGAAACTAGGCTTGTTAGTGGCCCCCCACGTGCGAAAACTCTTGATCTAACTGATACGCTTTTCTTCGGGTTACCGCGGGCTAGCACAAAAGCTGGCTTTCGCAGCGGTGAATCCCTGTCTTACGCACGCTGATGTGCGACGGAGTCCGTGTGTGAGGCAGAGAGTTTGAGACGTCCATCGCACCACACGGCCTTCGACAAGCTGTGTGGCCCGAACACGGGAGAGAACGCTGAGCGTTACAACATTGGCCATGAAGGGTAGCTTCCACGCACCCGAACTGGACCCAGAATTTTTCCCGGGGCACGTAACCGATGATGGCGGAGTCGTTGACCTCTGGTTGAGCGATTTTGCCAACGGTTGGTTCGCTTTGGATCGCATCATGCTCGTTCGCCTTCTGATGGCGGCCGTGCTGGTGCTCCTATTTGTTGTCGCCTTCAGGAACCCCAAGTTGGTTCCTAAAGGAATTCAAAACGTAGGCGAGCATGCGATTGACTTCGTGCGAGTTCAGATCGCAGAAGACATCTTGGGCAAGAAGGAAGGGCGTCGCTTCCTTCCACTTTTGGCCTCTATCTTCTTTGCAGTTTTGTTCTGGAACCTCACAACTATTGTGCCGGGTCTGAACATTTCTCCGAACGCCCGTATCGGTATGCCAATCGTCTTGGCAGCTGTTGCGTATATCGCCATGATTTACGCCGGCGCTAAGCGCTATGGCTTTGGCAAGTTCATCAAGTCCTCGGTGGTTATTCCTAACCTGCCGCCGGCCTTGCACATTCTTGTCGTGCCGATTGAGGCTTTCTCTACGTTTGTTATGCGCCCAGTCACCCTGGCTCTTCGTCTTATGGCGAACTTCCTGGCTGGCCACCTCATTTTGGTCCTGTTGTACTCGGCTACGAACTTCTTCTTCTTCCAGTTCAACGCCTGGACCGCAGTGGGTGGCTTGACCCTGGTCGCAGCGGTTCTGTTCACGCTTTACGAGCTTATCGTCATCTTCTTGCAGGCATACATCTTTGCCCTGCTGACGGCGGTATACATCGAATTGTCGTTGCATGCAGATTCGCACTAACAACAACGCGAACCTCGCGGTTAACTAAATACCCCAAAATCAAACCAACACCGCCCCGCAGGACACTCCCGCGGGATATACATTGAAAGGGAACGACTTTCACATGAACGAGATCATCCTGGCTCAGGACGCAGCAACCACCTCCTTCGACGGCCTTCAGTCCCTCGGCTACGGCCTGGCCACCATCGGCCCGGGCCTGGGCATCGGCATCCTCGTTGGCAAGACCGTTGAGGGCATGGCACGCCAGCCTGAGATGGCCGGCCAGCTGCGTACCACCATGTTCCTGGGTATCGCCTTCGTTGAGGCACTTGCCCTCATCGGCCTCGTTGCAGGCTTCCTGTTCTAAAGAACGCTTTACACAAGTAAATCGAACTTTAAGAACGGAGACCCATGAACAACGTCATTTACTACCTTGCAGCAGAAGGAAGTGAGCACCTGCCGCTGGAGAGCGGCAACTCCATCCTCCTGCCCAAGATGTACGACTTAGTCTGGTCAATCATTCCGTTCGCCATCATCTTGCTGATTTTCGCGAAGTTTGTTCTTCCGAAGTACAGCCAGATGCTGCAGGAGCGTGAAGACCGGATCGAGGGCGGCTTGAAGCGTGCCAAGGCCCAGCAGGCCGAGGCTAAGGCTGCTCTGGAAAAGTACAATGCTCAGCTGGCCGATGCCCGTGCAGAGGCAGCCGAGATCCGCGAGCAGGCGCGCGAGCGCGGTAAGCAGATTGAGGCCGAGGCTAAGACCAACGCGGAAGAAGAGTCCCGCCGCATCGTCGCCAATGGCGAGAAGCAGCTGGAGGCCTCCCGCTCGCAGGTTGTTACTGAGCTGCGTTCCGAAATGGGCCAGAACTCCATCAACCTGGCGGAGAAGATTCTGGGCGGCGAGCTTTCCGACGCCTCTAAGAAGTCCTCCACCATTGATGGCTTCTTGTCCGAGCTCGACTCTGTGGCACCGGCCGGAAAGTAGGCAACTATGAAGGCAGCTAGCCGCGAAGCACTCGCAACCTCACAAACCCGCTTGGATGAAATCCTGGCAGGCGATAACAATGTCGCCACCGCCGCGCACGCGGGCCTGGATATCTTCGAGGTTGTCGATGTCTTGGATGCTGACCGCGAATTGCGCGTCGCATTCACCGATATCGCCGCCCCGAGCGAGGCACGCAAGTCCCTGGCGGAGAACCTGTTCGGCTCCAAGATTTCCGATGGCGCATTGCGCATCATCCAGGAAGCTGCGGCCGCACAGTGGTCCACCCCGAAGGACTTTGTCAAGGGATTAGTGTCCCTGGGCCGCCGCGCATTGCTGCGCGGTGCTGAGGCGCAGGGTCAGCTGGGCCAGGTAGAAGACGAGCTCTTCCGCCTGTCTCAGATCCTTGACCGTGAGGGCGAGCTCACCCAGCTGCTTTCCGACCGAACTGCTGATTCCGCCCGCAAGCGCGGATTGCTGGCAAACGTGCTCTACGGCAAGGTCACGATGTTTACTGAGGCCCTCGTGCTTCAGGCCATCTCTCGCCCAGAGCAGAACCCGATCGATGACGTAGCCGCACTGGCCGATACTGCAGCTGATCTGCAGGACCGCACCATTGCGCGCGTTACCGCAGCAGGTGAACTAAACGAAGGCCAGCAAGCAGTACTCGCTGAGAAGCTGGGCAAAATTTATGGTCGTGCGATGTCCATTCACTCTGAGGTTGACACCAGCCTCCTCGGTGGCATGCGCATCCGCGTCGGCGATGAAGTCATTGATGGCTCCACGGCAGGCAAGATTGCCCGCCTGCGTGCCCAGATGGCGTAGCCGAAACGACAGAAACGATTTAAGTAAGTGCTGGAAGATACTACCGAGAGCAGGAAGAACATGGCGGAGCTGACGATCTCCTCCGACGAGATCCGTAGTGCGATTGCGAACTACACCTCGAGCTACTCCGCGGAGGCCTCCCGTGAGGAGGTCGGCGTGGTCATTTCGGCAGCTGACGGTATTGCGCAGGTTTCTGGCCTGCCATCCGTTATGGCGAATGAGCTGCTCGAGTTCCCAGGCGGCGTGATTGGCGTCGCACAGAACCTCGACACCAACTCCATCGGTGTCGTGGTCCTGGGCAACTTCGAGTCCCTCAAGGAGGGCGACGAGGTTAAGAGGACCGGCGAGGTTCTCTCCATCCCAGTGGGCGAGGAATTCCTCGGCCGCGTAATTAACCCATTGGGTCAGCCGATCGACGGCATGGGCCCAATCAACGCTGAAGAGGAGCGCGTCCTCGAGCTGCAGGCACCATCCGTGCTGCAGCGCCAGCCGGTTGAAGAGCCAATGCAGACCGGCATCAAGGCTATCGACGCAATGACCCCGATCGGCCGCGGCCAGCGCCAGCTGGTCATCGGTGACCGTAAGACCGGTAAGACCGCGGTCTGCATCGATACCATTTTGAACCAGAAGGCTAACTGGGAGTCCGGCGACAAGGATAAGCAGGTACGCTGCATCTACGTCGCTATCGGCCAGAAGGGCTCGACCATCGCCGGCGTGCGCCGCACCCTTGAGGAGCACGGCGCACTGGATTACACCACCATCGTGGCCGCACCGGCTTCCGATTCCGCCGGCTTCAAGTGGCTGGCACCGTTCTCCGGTGCAGCGCTGGGTCAGCACTGGATGTACCAGGGCAACCACGTCCTGGTTATCTACGATGATCTGACCAAGCAGGCTGAGGCCTACCGTGCCATTTCCTTGCTGCTGCGCCGTCCACCGGGACGCGAGGCATACCCAGGCGATGTGTTCTACCTGCACTCCCGCCTGCTGGAGCGTGCTGCAAAGCTTTCCGACGACATGGGTGCTGGCTCCATGACCGCCCTGCCGATCATCGAGACCAAGGCAAACGACGTCGGCGCCTTCATTCCGACCAACGTCATTTCCATTACTGACGGCCAGGTCTTCTTGGAGTCTGACCTGTTCAACCAGGGCGTTCGCCCGGCTATTAACGTCGGTGTTTCCGTCTCTCGTGTCGGTGGCGCTGCACAGACCAAGGGCATGAAGAAGGTCGCAGG
This sequence comes from Corynebacterium sp. c3Ub_189, assembly GCF_039907195.1. NCBI lineage: Bacteria > Bacillati > Actinomycetota > Actinomycetes > Mycobacteriales > Corynebacteriaceae > Corynebacterium > Corynebacterium sp. c3Ub_189. The sequence goes on from NZ_JASBOF010000005.1 coordinate 115,935, forward strand.
TAACCTGCGTCTGGACCTGGCTTCTTACCGTGACCTGCAGGCCTTCGCGGCATTCGCATCTGACCTGGATGCTGCTTCCAAGGCTCAGCTGGAGCGCGGTTCCCGTCTGGTCGAGCTGCTGAAGCAGTCCGAGTCCTCCCCGCAGCCGGTGGAGTACCAGATGGTGTCCATCTACCTCGCCGAGGCTGGCATCTTCGACGTCGTTCCCGTTGAAGACGTCCGCCGCTTCGAGGACGAGGTACACGAGTACCTCAACGCCAATACCCCAGAGGTCTTTGAGCAGATTTCCGGCGGCAAGCCGCTGACCGATGAGTCCAAGGACGCATTGGTTGCGGCAGCTAAGGACTTCCAGCCGACCTTCCGCACCTCCGAGGGCCACAACCTGGGCTCCGAGGCGCCGGTAGAGCCTTTGGATGAAAGCGACGTAAAGAACACCGAGCTCAACGTCTCCCGCAAGACGGCTAAGTAGAGTTCAGAACTCAAAACTAACCGTCTAGATTAAAGAAGGGAGGAGAAACGATGGCTAATCTTCGCGAACTACGTGACCGCATCCGGTCCGTTAATTCGACTAAGAAGATCACCAAGGCCCAGGAGCTCATTGCTACCTCGCGCATTACCAAGGCGCAGGCTAGGGTAGAGGCCTCACAGCCGTACGCGGCTGAGATGACCAGCATGATGAACAAGCTGGCTGCAGCCTCTACGTTGGAGCATGACATGCTGCGTGAGCGTGAAGACGGAAACGTCGCCGCCATCCTCGTGGTCACTTCTGACCGCGGTATGTGCGGTGGCTACAACAACAACGTCTTCAAGAAGGCGGCACAGCTGCAAGCTCTCCTGGAAAGCAAGGGCTACGAGGTAGTTCGCTACGTTACCGGTAATAAGGGCATCGGCCACTACAAGTTCCGTGAGGACGAGGTAGTGGGCAGCTGGGGCGGTTTCTCTCAGGATCCAACCTGGGAGGCCACCCACGATGTGCGCCGTCACTTGATTGATGGCTTCATTGCTGGTTCTCACGGCACTACCAAGGGCCGCGACGGCCTGCACGCGCAGGGTGAGGGCGCCGGTGTACGTGGCTTTGACCAGGTGCACGTTGTCTACACCGAGTTTGAGTCCATGCTGACCCAGACCGCGCGTGCTCAGCAGCTGTTGCCAGTTCAGCCGGTTATTCAGGATGAGGAGTATCACCTCGGTGAATCCGCTCTGTCCGACTCCGAGTCTGCGGACGATGTTGCCGCAGGATTCGAGTTCGAGCCAGACGCAGAGACGCTGATGGAAGCGCTGCTTCCGCAGTACGTCTCGCGTATCCTGTTTGCTATGTTCTTGGAAGCTTCTGCTTCCGAGTCCGCTGCACGCCGTACAGCTATGAAGTCTGCTACTGACAACGCAACCGAGATGGTCGAGGACCTCTCTCGCGTGGCTAACCAGGCCCGTCAGGCACAGATTACCCAGGAAATTTCAGAGATCGTCGGTGGCGCTGGCGCGCTATCTGACAGCGCAGAAAGTGACTAGATTATGACTACAGCTCTGCAAGAGCAGAATGCACAGTCTTCGGCAGTCGCCGGTCGTGTCGTGCGCGTCATCGGTCCGGTTGTGGACGTGGAATTCCCACGTGAGGCACTGCCGGCCCTGTACAACGCACTGCACGTCGACATTAAGCTCGAAGCTGTTGCAAAGACCGTCACCCTCGAGGTCGCTCAGCACCTCGGTGACAACCTTGTCCGCACCGTGTCCATGGCACCGACCGACGGCCTTGTCCGCGGTGCCGAGGTCATCGACTCCGGAAAGCCAATTTCCGTGCCGGTCGGCGACGTCGTCAAGGGCCACGTTTTCAACGCCCTCGGTGACTGCCTCGACGAGCCGGGCCTCGGCCGCGATGGTGAGCAGTGGGGCATCCACCGCGAGCCGCCAGCGTTCGACCAGCTCGAGGGTAAGACCGAGATTCTGGAGACCGGCATTAAGGTCATTGACCTGCTGACCCCGTACGTTAAGGGCGGCAAGATTGGCCTCTTTGGCGGCGCAGGTGTGGGTAAGACCGTTCTCATTCAGGAGATGATTACCCGTATCGCCCGTGAGTTCTCCGGTACCTCCGTCTTCGCCGGCGTCGGCGAGCGCACCCGTGAGGGCACCGACCTCTTCCTGGAGATGGAAGAGATGGGCGTGCTGCAAGATACCGCACTTGTCTTCGGCCAGATGGATGAGCCGCCAGGAGTCCGTATGCGCGTGGCTCTGTCCGGTCTGACCATGGCGGAGTACTTCCGCGATGTGCAGAACCAGGACGTGCTGCTGTTCATCGACAACATCTTCCGTTTCACCCAGGCCGGTTCCGAGGTTTCGACCCTGCTGGGCCGTATGCCTTCCGCCGTGGGCTACCAGCCAACCCTGGCTGATGAGATGGGTGTTCTGCAGGAGCGCATTACCTCGACCAAGGGCCGTTCTATTACGTCCCTGCAGGCCGTTTACGTTCCTGCCGATGACTACACCGACCCTGCTCCGGCTACGACGTTCGCTCACTTGGACGCCACCACCGAGCTGGACCGTGCTATTGCTTCCAAGGGTATTTACCCAGCAGTGAACCCGCTGACCTCTACCTCTCGTATCCTCGAGCCAGGTATCGTTGGCGAGAAGCACTACGAGGTTGCACAGCGCGTCATCGGTATTCTGCAGAAGAACAAGGAACTCCAGGACATCATCGCCATCCTTGGTATGGACGAGCTGTCCGAGGAGGACAAGGTCACCGTTCAGCGTGCCCGCCGTATTGAGCGCTTCTTGGGCCAGAACTTCTTCGTCGCACAGAAGTTCACCGGCCTGCCGGGCTCCTACGTGCCGCTGTCTGAGACCATCGATGCCTTCGAGCGCATCTGCGATGGCGAGTTTGACCACTACCCAGAGCAGGCCTTCAACGGCTTGGGTGGCTTGGACGACGTCGAGGCTGCATACAAGAAGTTGAACGAGAAGTAGGGAGAGGCACATGGCTGACATCACCGCCGAATTGGTTTCCGTCGAGCGCCTGCTGTGGTCTGGACAGGCCTCCATGGTCACGGCTGAGACCACCGAGGGTGAGATCGGCGTGCTTCCCGGTCACGAGCCAATGATCGGTCAGTTGATCGATAATGGCGTGGTGACCATCCACCCAGTGGACGGCGAGCGCCGCGTCGCCGCCGTGCAGGGTGGTTTCCTCTCCGTTACCCAGGACAAGATCACCGTCCTCGCTGATTGGGCCATCTGGTCCGATGAGGTGGATGAGGAGAAGGCTCAGAAGGATTTCGCTTCTGAGCACGAGCTCACCAAGTCCCGTGGCGAGGCCGCACAGCGTGCAGTTCGCCGCGCCAAGGCTTAATACCTTGGATTGGTAGGAGAGGGCAGCAATAGCCGCCCTTCCTGCTCTCTTAAGGCGCACCGGTTTATAGCCGGTGCGCCTTCTTCGTTTTTTCTTTGGCTTTTCTTATTGGCGTGGAGGCCCTTCGAGGCGCTACAATCCAAAGAATCAGTTTCTCCACAGAGCGAGGATGGCGTGAAAGGCCCATGAATTCAACGGTGGTTGCAGTGCTTCTGTGGGCCCTTGGAGTGGCCCTGCTGCTAGTTATTTTTCTGGCTGCGCTTCGCTTTTTCACCGTGCGATCGCGCGGTACTTCCGTCCTCCTGCGCCGAGTTCCGGCTAAGAATTCCCTTTCCTGGCGCCATGGTTCGTTGCGTTATGAAGGCGAATTTGTGGAGTATTTCAAGCTCCGTTCTGTCTCTCCGCGCTGCGATCTGCGCATCAACCGCCTCGACATCGAAGTAGTGAGCACCCGCCCGCTTGATGATGACGAGGCTTCTTTTATGTCCGCTGCCACCGAAGTCGTTCGTTTTCGGGCCAAGGGAAGAGAATATGAACTGGCGTCGGACACCCACGGAATCATGGCTTTCGGGGCGTGGGTAGAGGCCGCTCCATCCAAGCGCCAGCAGCGCTTTGACTTCCGGGAACTGCGCGAACGCGCTACCCGTCAATCCAAGCGATAGCTCCACCCGCTAGGGTAGAGAACATGCGTTTAGTAATCGCCCGATGCTCAGTAGATTACGTGGGCCGCTTGGATGCCCACCTGCCGATGGCAGACCGCCTGCTCATCGTCAAAGCGGACGGTTCCGTGTCCGTGCATGCCGACGACCGCGCTTATAAGCCACTTAACTGGATGACACCCCCGTGCACTCTGAAGGAGTCCGCGATTGAGGACCTCGACGGTGAAGACACTGGCGAGATCTTGTGGCTGGTGGAAAACCCCAAGGGCGAGCAGTTGCGCATCACCATTGCCGAGATTCATGAAGAAATCTCCTATGACATGGGTGAGGATCCAGGCCTAGTCAAGGATGGCGTCGAGGCTCACCTTCAAGAGCTCTTGGCAGACCAGATTGATACCTTGGGCGAGCGCTACACGTTGGTGCGCCGCGAATATCCCACGGCCATCGGTCCTGTGGATATCATGGCTAAGGATGAGAACAATAATAACGTCGCCATCGAGGTAAAGCGCCGCGGCGGCATTGATGGCGTTGAGCAGCTGACACGGTATCTGGAGCTGCTCAACCGCGATGAGCTTCTCGCTCCTGTGTCCGGTGTATTCGCAGCCCAGGAAATCAAGCCGCAGGCACGTACCTTGGCTGAGGACCGCGGCATTCGGTGCGTGGTACTGGATTACCAGGAGCTACGCGGGCTCGAGTCGAACGAATTGCGACTGTTCTAATGCCACGGCGAAATAGGCGCAAACCCGTGGAAGTCCGGTCCCTGCCCAAAGACGGTTCAACCTTTCTAGGTTCGCAAACTGTCGAGGGACCAAGTTGGACGCACGGCGAGCCCTATGTCATGCGGCATATCGGTTCTGCTCGGGCCCAGAAGTATTACGTGTGCCCGGGGTGTAACCAGAACATTCCACCCGGGGTGGCACACATCGTCGCCTGGCCGCGGGACGTGGGCCGCCAGGGCGACGATCGCCGGCACTGGCACCGCCACTGCTGGGAGCGTAGGTAGACTAGCGGGCATGATTGTTGCATTTTCTGTAGCCCCTGCGGTGGTCAATAATGACTCCCAAGAAATGGCCGACGCCGTGTCCGAGGCCGTGCGCGTAGTCCGCGAATCTGGCCTGCCCAACGAGACCAATGCCATGTTCACCTTGCTAGAAGGCGAATGGGACGAGGTCTTTGACACGATTAAGAAGGCCACCGATGCAGTGCGTGCGGTATCCCCGCGCACTTCTTTGGTGGTCAAAGCCGATATTCGCGAAGGCGTAACTAATCAGCTAACGGACAAGGTAGATGCGGTTAACCGCCGCCTTGCAAAGGAGGACTAGATGACTTCACCAAATAATGCTTATGTAGGAGGAGCACTTGACCTCAGCCAGGTCAAGGCGCGAGCCGAGGCCCGGCAGAAGGCGCAGGAATCGCCGCAGACAAGTGCCGGCGGCGCCCAGCCTTTCTTCACGGTGACCGAGGCCAACTTCGACCAAGATGTGGTTCGCCGTTCTACGGAAGTTCCGGTCGTGGTCCTCATCGGCACTGCTCGCTCTACCCAGTCGGAGCAGTTGAAAACTGACCTTGCGGATTTGGCCGCGCAAGGAAACTTGAGCTTCTTGGTTGCTTACGTGGATGCGGATGCTACTCCGCAGGTTGCGCAGGCCTTTGGTGTTAAGAACCTGCCGACAGTCGTGGCCTTGGGTGCTGGGCAGCCACTGACCAATTTTGAGGGTGCGCAACCCAAAGACGCCCTAAAGCAATGGGTAGATACCTTGGTACAGAATGTGGGTCCACAGCTGAAGGGCCTGCAAGGCAATGAGGCATCGGAACAGCCCCAAGAGGAAGAAGAGGATCCGCGTCTCCAGGAAGCAGAAAGCTTCTTGAACGCTGGCGACTTTGATGGGGCGCTCAACGTCTACAACTCCATCTTGGAATCCGAGCCCGATAATGTGCAGATTAAGCAGGCGCGTGACACCACAGTCTTGCTCAAGCGCCTCGACCCTGCCAACCAGACCGAAGACCCGATTGCGGCCGCGGAAGGGGATAAGGGGGACGTCGATAAGCAAATGCGGGCTGCCGACGCCGAAGTGGTAGCCGGAGCCCCAGAAAAGGCCTTTGATCGCCTCATCGAGACGATGAAGACAACGGCCGGCGACGAGAAGTCCCGCGTGCGCGAGCGCCTACTGGAGCTCTTTGGGCTCTTTGAAGGCAATGACCCGCGCGTGCTCGACGCCCGCACCAAGCTGGCGAGCGCCCTGTACTAGGACTTAGCGCTCTAACACATACCACTGCACGGAATTGGCCGGCAGATGCAGCGTCGTGGAGTTGTTCTCCACGCGGATGCGCTGGGGAAGTGGGTTCCCAGCGCCTTCGTAGACGGCGTCGTCAGTGTTGAGCACCATCCGCCATTCGCCGTCGTGTGGAACCCAGAGGCCATAGTTGGGGATGGAAGAACCAGAAAGGTTGCACACGGCGAGCAGCGCAGAGCCGTCTGCGCCGTAGCGGACGTAGCCGAGCACGTTATTATTCGAATCATCCGCCTTGACCCACTGGAATCCCTCTTGGCTAAAGTCTTGCGACCACAAGGCAGGGGTATCGCGGTAGACGAGGTTAATATCACGTACGAGGCGCTTGATGCCCTGGTGCCATTCGCTACCCCAACCGTGGAGGTTACCCCAGTCCACAGAATGCCCCTCGGCCCACTCGGTAGTCTGGCCAAATTCCTGCCCCATGAAAAGCAGGTTCTTGCCGGGGTGGGAGAACATGTAGCCATAGAGGGCGCGGAGTCCGGCGGCCTTATTCCAGTCGTCGCCAGGCATGCGCTCCCACAGCGAGCCCTTGCCGTGTACTACTTCGTCGTGGCTAAAGGGCAGTACGTAGCGCTCGGAGTAGGCATAGACCATGGAGAAGGTGAGCTCGCCGTGGTGATAGGAACGGTGAATGGGCTCGTGCTTGAAGTACTCCAAGGTGTCATTCATCCAGCCCATATTCCACTTCAGGGAAAAGCCCAGGCCGTTTTCAGAGGTTGGGGCGGTAACACCCGGCCAGGAAGTGGATTCCTCGGCAATAGTGAGCACGCCTGGATGCGTGCGGTTGAGGGTGGCGTTGGTTTCCTGCAGGAATTGCACCGCCTCTAGGTTCTCGCGGCCACCATATTGGTTGGGCAGCCACTCATCGCGGGAATAGTCCAGGTAGAGCATGGAAGCCACGGCGTCTACGCGCAGGCCGTCGATGTGGAATTCTTCGGCCCAGTATAGGGCGTTGGCTACGAGGAAATTGCGGACCTCATTGCGGCCGAAGTCAAAGACATAGGTGCCCCAATCGGCCTGTTCGCCGCGGCGGGGATCGGGGTGTTCGTAGAGAGCCTGGCCGTCAAAGCGACCAAGGGCCCAATCATCCTTGGGGAAGTGTGCCGGCACCCAGTCCACGATGACGCCGATGCCGTTTTCGTGCAGGGCATTGACCAGCTCTCGGAATTCATCCGGCGAGCCCCAACGCGCAGAAGGCGAGTAGTAGCCAGAGACTTGGTATCCCCAGGACCCGCCGAAGGGATGCTCGGCCACGGGCAAGAGCTCGACGTGGGTGAAACCGTGCTCCTTGAGATAAGGGATGAGCTCCTCGCGAAGGCGGTTATAATTCGCCCCGACCTTCCACGAGCCGACGTGGACCTCATAGATGCTCATCGGGACATCGAGGTTTCCGGTGCGCTTGTTTATCCAAGCAGAATCGGACCAAGCGAAGCTAGTGGAATCCACGATCGAGTCCGTCTCCGGCGGGCAGGCGGTGCGCTTGGCAAGGGGATCGGCCTTGTCTTTGCGGCCTTCCTGGCCAAAGATGGCGAACTTATAGTGCTCGCCAGCACCGATACCGGGAACAAAGACCTCCCACACACCGGTAGAGCCAAGCGAACGCATCGGATACTGGGTGGGGTTCCAGCCACAGAAATCGCCGACGACGGCAACGCCCTGGGCATTGGGCGCCCACACGGCAAAGGAGACGCCGGACACGGTACCCATCTCAGTGTCATAGGAACGCAGGTTGGCGCCGAGGACATCCCAGAGGCGCTCGTGTCGGCCTTCCCCAATCAGGTGCAGATCCAGCGAGCCCACCGTGGGAAGGAAGTGATAGCCGTCTGCCACGGTGCGGGTAGGGGCCTCCGGATAGGAGATTTCTAAGCGGTAATCGCAGTTATCGCCAATTTCCGCCTCCCAGATGTCATCGCCCACCAAATCCATGGACACGGATTGCGTGGGAGTGTGAAGCTGCACCTCGCAAGCGCCTGGTTGGCGGGTGCGGACGGTACCTTCGTGCCAGCCGTAGAAACCGTGCGGGTCATGGTGGCGGCAGTCATTGAGGCGAGCGAGGTCAGCGGCCGGGATAGTCATACAATCACAGTACCTAGTTCGGGTGCGGTCGGGTGGGCGAATATTTACGGGCGATAGTCGCTTACTGCCCGCCAGGTGAGCTGTTCCTGGAGGGCGTGGTCGGCAGGGGGAAGGACGAAGACATGGGCGACGTCGCGAAGCGGCTCTAAGCGCACAAAGTTGCGCTCGGACCAGTGGTAGGCAGAGCCGGTAATCGTGTCCTGGACGGTATAGGACTCGCCGGGGTGGCGGCCGATAGCCTGCATATCTACCGTCACGGTGGCTTCCTGCGCGTTGCGCGGATCTAGGTTGACCACGACGAGGACTACATTGCCGGTGGCCGGATCCGCCTTGGAATAGGCAATGATGGCTTCATTGTCGGTGTCATGGAACCGCAGGGTGCGCAGTTGCTGCAAAGCGGGATTATCGCGGCGGATCTGGTTGAGCAGCCGGATATAGGACTCAAGGGAATCTCCCGACGCAGCCGCCGCCGCAAAATCGCGCGGGCGCAGTTCGTACTTCTCAGAGTCGAGATATTCCTCGGAGCCTGGGGCTACTGGGGTGTGCTCGTAGAGCTCAAAGCCGGAGTACACGCCCCATAGAGGCGACATGGTGGCGGCTAGGACCGCGCGAATGGCGAACATGGCACGCCCGCCGGTCTGCAGGGACTCGTGCAGGATATCCGGGGTATTAACAAAGAGGTTGGGGCGGCAGATATCTGCTCGGTCGACGTGCATCTGGCCAAATTGGGTGAGCTCGTGCTTGGAGGTTTGCCAGGTGAAATAGGTATAGGACTGGGAAAACCCTGCCTTTGCTAGACCGAAGAGGCGAGGCGCGCGGGTAAAGGCCTCAGCCAAGAAGATGACATCCGGATGGGTGGCGTGCACGCGGGTAATCAGCCAGTTCCAAAAATTTGCCGGCTTGGTGTGCGGGTTATCCACGCGGAAAGTACTCACACCGGCTTCGACCCAAATCATCAAGGTCTCATAGATCTCGTGGTAGATGGCATCAGGAGCGTTATCGAAGTTCAGCGGATAGATATCCTGATACTTCTTCGGCGGGTTCTCGGCGTAGGCGATGGTGCCATCTGGAAGGACGGTGAAAAATTCTGGGTGGCTCTTCGCCCACGGATGGTCTGGCGATGCTTGAAGAGCGAAATCGAGCGCTACCTCTAGGCCGAGTTCTTGGGCGCGGGAGACTAGTTTCTTGAAATCCTCCATGGTGCCCAAGTCCGGATGGGTGGTGGAGTGGTCCTGGATGGCCCAGGGGCTTCCCACATCGCCGGGCTCGGCAACGACCGAATTATTCTTTCCCTTGCGGTGTACCTTGCCGATGGGATGAATGGGCGGAAAGTACACCGTATCGAAGCCCATATCGGCCACCCGCTCCAGTGCCTTGGCAGTGGTGTCAAAAGTGCCGTGGACTGGATTTCCCTCTTCATCCCAGCCTCCCGTGGAGCGGGGAAAAAGCTCGTACCACGAGTTATAGAGCGCGGCCCAGCGCTCCACATATACCTCGTGGATTGCGCCCTCTACCAGCAGGTCGCGCAAGGGATGCGAGTGCAGGATGCCTGCTACCTCTTCCGAGAGCGCTACCTGCACGCGCTTATCGACGTCCAAGGACTCATCCTCCAAGTCCCGAGCGGCCGCAAAGAGCGGTTCCACCACATCCGACGGGGTTTGCAGAGCCGCGCGAGAAAACAACTCTGCGCCATGCTGCAGGTCATTGGCAAGCTCAGCAGCCGATTGCCCAGCCGCCATCTTCTTGGTTACCGCGTTCTTCCACGTGGCGATGGGATCGGACCAGGCATCGACGCGGAAGTACCAGGTGCCTTGGGTGCCCGGGGTAAATACGCCGTGTACGCGATCTTGGTCATTAGGGTCGACCTGCATGGTGACGGAGGAGGTAGCCGTGGTTCGTGCCGCCCACGCAGACAGGGTTGCCGAGACCGCATCGTGGCCCTCGCGCCAGACGAGGGCGGTGACAGGAATTACCTCGCCTACAACGGCTTTGGAGGCTACAGAACCGGCGGAGATAAGCGGGCGGACATCGTCAATACCAAGGCGAGTAGTCATGCCCATAAGACTAATGCAGCTGTGTCAATTTCACCGGGCAAAGAACAAATCAGTCACAATGGAAGGCGTGAACGATGTAACTCCCACTGATCAAGATTGGCTCGTAGATTTTCGCGGCGTCGAGCTGCGCCGCGGCGGCAAGACCCTCGTCGGACCCGTGGACTGGCAAGTAGAGCTCGATGAGCGCTGGGTCATTATTGGCCCCAATGGTGCGGGCAAGACCTCGCTGGTGCGCATGGCCGCGGCCGAAAAGTTCCCCTCGAAAGGCACCGCCTTTTTGATGGGGGAGCAAATCGGCAAAACCGACATGCGCGATCTGCGCGCGCTTATTGGCATTTCCTCCGCGGCGGTGCAATCGCGGATTCCGGACACTGAACGCGTGGACGATCTAGTTGTCTCCGCCGGTTACGCTGTGTTGGGCCGCTGGCGCGAAGAATACCAGGACATGGATTTCTCCCGCGCGGATGACATCTTGGCCCAAGTTGGCGCCACCCACCTCAAAGAGCGCACCTGGGGAACCCTGTCTGAGGGAGAAAAGAAGCGCGTCGTTCTCGCTCGCGCTCTCATGTCTAACCCGGAGTTGCTCATCCTCGATGAGCCGTCCGCAGGCATGGACCTGGGAGGCCGCGAAGACCTCGTGGGATACCTTGGCAATCTAGCCATGGACCCTGATGCCCCAGCGATAGTCATGATCACCCACCACGTGGAGGAGATTCCCTATGGCTTCACCCACGCCATGCTGTTAGATGAGGGTAAAGTTGTGGCAAAAGGGCTGATTAATTCCGTCCTCACCTCCGAAAATCTGACTCGCGCCTTCCACCAGCCTATTCAGGTGGACCGCATTGGACAGCGATACTTCGCCCGCCGAGCTTCTCTATGACCAATCCTTTTCATGACCGTCTCGATGCCATTGACGCCAGCGATACCACCGGCTTCCACGGTGGGCGCCTGGCGGCAACCGTCCTGCTCCTGCGGGACGGCGCTGACGGTCTTGAAGTGTGGGTACAAGAGCGCGTCCACACCATGCATAACTACCCGGGGCATTCAGTATTTCCGGGCGGCGGTGTAGACCCACGTGACTTTCCGCCGCGTGCCTGGGACTCGGGCGAGCTGTGGGCCGGAAAGTCTGTCATCTCCATGGCCCGCCGGATGGGCGTGACCAAGTACAAAGCCCACGCCCTCGTTTTCGCCGCTGCCCGCGAGCTCTTCGAAGAGGCCGGCACCCTTTTCGCCATCCGCGAGGACGGCATTGTCTCCAATGCGCGGCGTTATCACAAAGAGCGAAAGCTCCTCGAAAACCACACCATTTCCTTTACCGAATTCCTCAGCAATAACGGCATGCGTGTCGACGCCGATATGCTCCTACCTTGGGCGCGCTGGGTAGGAAAGGGAAAGAGCCATTGGTTCGACACCTTCTTCTTCGTTGGGGTGTTGCCCTCCGGCCAAGAACCCGATGGGGATACCGATGAAGCAGACGATGCCGGATGGTTCTCCCCGCAGCTCATCCTGGACGGCTGGCGCGCCGGGCTAGTGCGCCTTGCCATTCCCACGTGGGCACAGATGCAAAGGCTGAGCAAGTATTCCTCCGTCCAAGAGGTCCTAGAGGATGCGTCCTTTTCGGACCTGCGCCCCGTCATTGGGGATCCACGCGAAGATCCCCGGTACCGCGAATTCTTTTCCACCACCCCTTTAGACCGAATATGAGTTATACCCCCGCAGAAGTCGACTTCCTTGCCGAACATCAAGAGGAAATAGCACACCTCGACCTCACCTTAACCAAGGCTTCTCGGCTGAAAGACACCGAAATCCTCAAAGCTAAGTTCGGTGAGTATGGGCGCGCGGTGATGGAGCTGGTAACCGCCCGCAGTTCCGGCAAGCTCCCGCACGATTGGCTGATGGACGCAGACTCCGCCCAGCAAGCAACCCCCATTGAAGTGGCGGCGTATCGGACGAATTTCCTCGCCGAGCAGGGAGTGCGCAGCGTCCACGACGTCACCTGTTCCATCGGCACGGAAGGCTATAAGTCTCCGCTCGACTATTGTGGCTCTGACCTGGATGAATCACGGGTAAGAATGGCGAGGCACAATCTCTCCTCCGCCAAGATTTTCCGCGCGGATGCGCTGACGACTACTACTACCGCCGATGTTCTCCTTGCAGACCCGGCCCGCCGCGCCGGTGGCAGGCGAATCACGCGGCCGGAGGATTTGGTGCCACCGCTCCCGGAGGTCGTCGACAAGCATCGCGGCAAGGAACTGGCCATCAAGTGCGCGCCTGGCCTTGATTTCAGCGAGTGGGACGGCCTCGTCACCGTCGCGAGCGTCGATGGCGGGGTAAAAGAAGCCTGCCTTTATACCCCAGGCCTTGGCACCGGCCGAAGAGCGGTAATGATTCGAGGAAACAAGCTGGATGTCCTCGATGACCACGCAGACGACCTACCCGATGCTGGAGGCATTGGCAGTTACCTCATCGACCCGGATGGGGCCATCGTTCGAGCGGGGTTGGTCCAGCACTACGCGGCCAGGGAAGGGTTGCATCAAATCGATCCGCGCATCGCATACCTGACAGGAGAGAGGATTCCGGAGGGAACTTCGGGATTTCCTTTCATAGAAGAAGTACCCCTAAAAAGATTAAAATCCGTACTTAAATCCTATGACGCGGGAAGCCTAGAAATCCTTGTACGCGGGGTAGAGGTGGACCCTGACCAGCTACGGAAGAAGATGAAGCTGAAGGGATCGAAGCCTTTTGCGGTCATCATTACGCGAATTGGCTCACAGGGAATCGCCTTGCTGTGTCAACCCCGAGTATCATCGTCCGAGGATAATTACGCAACATAAATATATCGGAAAGGTGAGTGCCCAATGCCAACTATTGTGGCTCTGGTCAAACACGTGCCGGATACGTGGTCTACCAAGTCTTTGAACGATGACCACACCCTGGATCGCACCTCCGTGGATAACGTCATTGATGAGGTTAATGAGTACTCCGTGGAACAAGCCCTGCGACTGCGCGACAATAACCCCGATGCGGGCTACAAAGTCGTAGCACTGACCATGGGGCCGGCCCAGGCCGACGAGGCACTGCGTAAGGCTTTGGCTATGGGCGCCGACGATGCCGTGCTCGTCTCCGATGATTCCTTGGCCGGGGCGGACGCGCTATCGACCGCGTGGACCCTCAATGCCGCGCTTAACAAGCTTGACGACGTCCAGCTGATCACCGCCGGCACCGAAGCTTCCGATGCCTCCACCGGCCTGCTTACCGGCCTGCTCGCCGAGTACCGCCAGCTGCCGGCCCTCACTGGCTTGCACAAGGTCGAGCTAGCTGACGGCACCCTGCAGGGCACCCGTGATGACGCGCGCGGCACCTGGGAACTCGAGGCGCCGCTGCCAGCGATCGTTACGGTGAACGATAAGAGTGACAAGCCACGATTCCCCAATTTCAAGGGCCTGATGGCAGCTAAGAAGGCGGAAATCACCACCTTCACCCTGGCTGACCTGGGCATCGAGGCCATCGCGCCGACGACCTCTGTCTCGGCTGCTGAGAAGCGCCCACCGCGCACCGCCGGCGAAGTTATTTCGGAGCCCAACCCGCAAGATGCAGCGAAGAAGATCGCTGATTTCCTGTCCGCAAAGAACTTGATTTAGGAGTAGATATGTCGCACGTTTACGTACTAGTTGAGCACGACGCGGACAACCTCCTTCCCGTTACCGGCGAGCTGATTACGGCCGCGCGGGAATTGGGTACGGTGTCCGCAGTGGTCGTCGGCAAGCAGACCGATAAATTTGATGCCGACCTTGCCGCCCTCGGCGCCGCACAGGTAGTTCAGGCAACGGCCGAGGATTATGAACAGCGTTTCCTTACCCCGGAGGTCGATGCCCTGCATGCGCTTGGCGCTGCGAACCCAGCGCCCATCGTGCTGGCCGCAACTCCGGCCAATAACGAGATTGCCGGCCGCCTCGCGGCTCGCCTCGCCTCTGGCGCACTGGTCAATGTCAATGGCATTGCCGCCGATGGCTCCGCCCAGATGAGCATTTTCGGTGGTTCCTATGAGACCACCTCTACCGCCGCTGGTCAGTGCCCGATCTACACCCTTCGCCCGGGTGCGGTTGAGGCTGCGCCACAGCAGGTGGAGGCACAGCCGGCGCCGATGCCGTTGCCGGCCGCCACGGCTAAAGACGTCAAGGTAACTTCCTTTACTCCGGCTCAGAAGTCCGCACGACCGGAAATTACCGAGGCCAAGGCAGTCGTCGCCGGCGGCCGTGGCGTGGGCGACGAGTTCGGGGCCGTCGTCGAGCCGCTTGCCGACGCCCTCGGGGCCGCAGTCGGCGCCACCCGCGACGCCGTCGATGAAGGCTTTTATGACGCCGCCTATCAGATCGGCCAGACCGGTGTTACCGTCTCGCCTGACCTCTACATCGGCTTGGGCATCTCTGGCGCTATCCAGCACACCTCTGGCATGCAGACTTCCGGCACCATTGTGGTGGTCAACCAAGACCAGGATGAGCCGTTTTTCCAGATCGCTGATCTCGGCGTCGTGGGCGACCTGCATGAAATCGCACCGGCCCTGACCGAGGAACTGAAGGCGCGCCAGTAATGCCGCACTACTTCGACTATGCCGCTACCCAGCCGATGCGCCAGAGCGCGATTGACGCGTGGGTGGCGGCGGCCGGCTCCCTCAACTCCGGCGCGCAGTATGGTTCCGGCCGCAAGGCTCGGTCCGTACTGGATGATGCCCGCGAAAAGGTCGCTTCCCTCCTCGGCTGCGAGCCCATCGAAGTCATTTTCACCTCTTCTGGCACCGAGGCGGACAATATCGCCATTCAGGGGCTCTACGCGGCTGGGCAAACAAACCGCATTATTTCTACCGATATTGAGCACCCCGCCGTGCGCGATACCGTCTCTAAGCTGGAGAAAACCGGAGCGGCCGTCGACATCCTTCCCGTCGACCGTTCTGGGCACATCGCAGATCTGTCGGTCCTAGACACGCTTGCCGACGTCGCTACCTGCATGTGGGCCAACAACGAAACCGGCGCTATTCAGCCGATCGAAGAGATAGCCACACGTGCGAATGCGACAGGCACGCCCGTGCACGTCGACGCGGTCCAGGCCGTGGGCAAAGTTCCCATCAATTTTTCCGATCTAGGGATCACCAGCCTCGCCGCCAGCGCCCACAAGTTCGGCGGCCCCCGCGGCATCGGTCTGCTTTTGGCCAAGCGCAGTCCTGCGCCCCAGCCGATCGCCTACGGCGGCGGCCAAGAGCGAGGTATTCGCCCTGGCACCGTGGACGTCGCGGGCGCTTCCGGTCTAGCTGCGGCGTTGGAGGAATCAGTCTCCGAAATCACTGCCCAGGGTGAGCGAATAGCTGCTCTCCGCAATAAGCTGCGCGACGGAGTTCTCGCGACCATTGATGACGTAGTGGTCAACTCTGCTGAGCCGTGCTTGCCTTCCCACCTGCACTTCTCATTTCCCGGTGCTGATGGCGATAGCCTCATCATGCTGCTGGATTCCTTGCAGATCGAGGCCTCTACCGGCAGTGCTTGCAGCGCAGGCGTAAACCGCATGTCTCATGTCCTCGAGGCAATGGGCGTAAGTGAGGCGGAAGGAATCGGTTCCTTGCGCTTTACTCTCGGCAGGCGTACTTCGGAAGAGGACGTTGACTACGTCTTGGCTCATCTTCCGGAGATCATTTCCCGAGCCCGTTCCGTCTAGATATTATTCCTTTCCTTCGCCGCTGCCCGCCGGGCGGCGATAGCTTGGCCTACCGTTAGCGCCCAGTTCTTGTTCTTGGGTGCTAGCGGTCCTTGGGGCTCATCGTATTCCCAGCGGCCATTGTCAAAGAGCCACACTATGTCCCCAGTATGCGGATCCATGATGTAGAAGGCACCACCATCGGTCTTGATGTTGTGGTGATGCTGACAGAGTGATGCCAAGTTGCTCCCCGCCGTTTTTCCTCGCTGTGCATGGTCAATTCGGTGGTCCTTTTGGCAGTTTTCTGCGGGGCGATTACAACCTGGCCAGCGGCACACGCCATCGCGGCCTTCCACGTAGGCGCCAATGAGCGGGGGAGTAACGTAGCTTTCGCTCTCCATCCTTTTTGCAAGGTCCATATCCCGCGTCTGGCTGGGACGCAGACTGTCAGCGGTCTCAGGGCTTACCCATCCGAATCCCCGGATAAATGCGGGAGCAGCCTCCTGGTCGTGGGCTCGGTACATATGAAGAACCACTTTTGCCCGCGACTCAATTTCGCCCAGAATCAATTTGGCTAGGGCTTCAGCTTTGGTGAGATTATGCTCTTCGGCTGCCTTACTGACGTGTTCATCGATGGCTAGCATGGTAGCTTCATCGAATTCCGCTGCTAGCCCGGCCTTGCCGCCGAAACTGTGGTAGGTGAAATAGGAGTCGTTCCCTGCATCAGGCTCTTTATCTTCATTGGGGTGTGGGGCCTCCACAGCGATGAGGCCATTTAGTTTTCGCCGCAAATTGGTATTCGAAGGCAGTACCTGGCCGGGCTTCGTGGGGGTCAGGTAACGCGCAAGCTCTTGGTCTATCCGCTCGAGAATTTCGGTCGGGATGTCGCCCAGCTTGCTAAGCACGGCGTCGATAGTAATAAGCCGAGAGAAATCCAGGAAGTAATAGGTTTCCTGGAGTGCCTTTGTGAGTGGTAGCTCTGCGAGTCGATATAGGGCCATTGTTATGTCTCGCGTGCGCCGCTCGCTTAAGCCCGTGCGGGTGGAAAGTGTGTGGCAAGATATGTCGAAATCTTCTTCTAGGTCTGGCTTCACCTTATTCCAGAATAGGTAATCTTGTTTTCTGATTTCTGTGGCTTTAACTGCAAGCGGATCGTTGGGGTCATTGACTATGTAGTAGGCGTCCAAGATGAAATCCCCCGATTTGTAGAACATGTGTACTTAACTTCATGGTGAATATTTTAAGGCGTGCCCTGCCCCTTTGCAAGGGGTGTGGGCAAAGATATGTTCTAAAAGGATGTATTCCAAGAGGGGGTGAAATGGAGGTAAAGAAAATTATTTCAAGTGGCGCGTGTTAAAGATGTGACAGGAGTGAAGGCGTTGCTAGACTCACGCGCATGACATCAAAGAAGGCACTCCGAAAGAGCATTACTGCGGTGGTCACCGTGGCTGCGCTAGCCGTAAGTGGTACCGCCGTCGCCCAGGCGGTGAGCCTCGGTGCACCTAAGGGCATTGACGTTGCAGCGCACCAGCATCCAGGCGGTACACCTATCGATTGGTCAAAGGTGCGTACCGACGGTCAGTCCTTTGCATTCGTGAAGGCTACCGAGGGCGGTGATTGGGTAAACCCCCACTACGTACAGGATATTCAGGCGGCTAATGCTGCTGGACTCAAGACCGGTGCATACCACTACGCACGTCCGGCTGGCGACGCCAAGACTCAGGCGGCCAACTTTGCCGCGCAGATCGCCCTTGCCCCGGATCAGACATTGCCTCCTGCACTTGATATAGAGGTGGCGGAAGGAAAGTCCGCGGCACAGCTGGAGCAGTGGATTGAAGAATTTACTAGCGAGCTCAAGCGTCTTACCGGCCGCACGCCCATGATCTACACCTACAAGTACTTCTGGATGGGGCAGATGAATAACTCCCAGAAGTTCTCGGATATGCCATTGTGGCTCGCGGCCTATCAGGACCAGGCGCCCGAAGCGGTGGGCGGATGGAACGAGCTATCTTTCTGGCAGCGTTCTGGTTCTGGCAAGGTGGCAGGAATTTCTACCGACGTCGACATGAACCTGTTCAACGGTTCCAAGCAGCAGCTGCAGTCTTTCAGTGACGGCAATTACGTCGACGTCGGCGGCGCGCTAGAGCAGCTGGTTGTGAGCGATGGGCTTGACTTGAGTTCCGATAGTACGCCGCTCATCGGCGCTATTTTGGCACTGGCGGCGGGGCTGATTGCGATTCCGCAGCTTGCCGACGCCGCCGAAAAGTCCGGCCTCGATCCCCAAGCGGCGGAGGGCCTGGCTGGCTTCGTCAAGACCCTTAAGGACAAGGACGCCCTTCCAGTGGAGGACCTGGGCGATATGGCCAAGGGCAACTTCTCCGTCAGCGACCTAGCTATCCTGCTGGACAATGCCGGTCACGTAAACAACGTGAAGTCAGGCAACGTCTCCGAGTCAGAGGTATCGGAAGCTAAGAATGCCGCCAAGAACGCCGGCGCTGACGTTCCCGATTTCGATGCGGGTCAGGTAGCTACGCTGCTTAATCGCGTGCTGCAGTAGCACCGGTGAAAAACGCGCGGGTCCAGGACTCGTCTTTGTAATGGGCGGGCACGGCCCCGCCAAGGAGTGCCTTTGCCAGCTGGGCGGCTTCCATGGAGCCCTCGGCTGGCATTTCTGTATCTGAGGCCACCAGGATGATGTTTCCGTAGCGCCGGCCCTTGAGCATCGGTGGATCCGCGACGACGGCGAGGTGGTCAAATACTTTATCCAGGCCCGCCAGTTCGCTCTTTGCCAGCTGTAGATCGGAATGATCACCGCAGTTGGCCACGTAGAGGCCGCCTGCCGCAAGCGACTGTTTTGCTGCCTGAAAGAATTCGACGGTGGTGAGGTTGGCTGGTGTCTTGTCCCCAGCGAAGACATCGCGGATGATGATGTCGCGGCTGGACGGCAGGAACCCCTCGGTTTCTTTGCGTGCTTCGCCGGCGCGGATTTTGACGGTGGGGGAACGGGGGACGTCGAAAAGCGTACGCACCAATTCTCCCAGCTTGGCGTCCAGCTCCACCACTGTGTGGCGGCTGCCTGGGAGCCTGCTAGCGAAGTAGCGCGGAAGGGAACAACCCGCCCCGCCTAGGTGGGTGACGCGGAGCTTGTTCGCTGGACGAGTATTGAGGTGCTCAACCGCCGCCGCAATCCAGCGCATGTACTCAAACTCCAGTTCCTCCGGCTCACCGAGCACAATATGGCTGCTTGGCACGCCATTAACGTTGAGAATATAGGCACCGTCGCGAAACTCATCCGGCACCACTTCGGCCGTGCCGGTAGAAATGTTGTAGGTGCCGGTGATTCCCGGGTCGGTGGAAGCTCGCTTTCTGCCCATGTCACCCAAGCTTAGGGAATGGATTCGATTTAAGCCGCGTTGGGGCTAGGGAGTAGACTTTCGGGCCTGTAGTCAAGGTGAAATGGGGAGCACAATGCGAGTATTGGTTGCCATGTCCGGCGGCGTGGACTCATCGGTTGCCGCCGCCCGCGCAGTAGAAGCCGGCCACGAGGTGATTGGTGTTCACCTCGCGCTGCACAAAGACGCGCAGCAGACCAGGGAAAAGGCACGTGGTTGCTGCTCGTTGGAGGATTCGGCCGACGCCCGTCGCATCTGCGATAAGCTGGGCATTCCATTTTATGTGTGGGACTTTTCGAAAGAATTCAAAGAAGAGGTCATCACGGACTTCGTGGATTCCTACGCCCGCGGCGAGACGCCGAATCCCTGCCTGCGCTGCAACGAGAAGATTAAGTTCCGGGCGCTGCTGCAAAAGGGCATGGCGCTTGGCTTCGATGCGGTTGCGACGGGGCACTACGCCACCCTCGATGAGGACGGCTATATGCGCCGGTCCTTGGACGAGAAAAAGGATCAGTCTTATGTGCTCGGCGTGATCTCGGCCGAAGAGTTGAAGCATTGCTTTTTCCCCATCGGCGACACCCCTAAGCCACAGATCCGCGAAGAGGCAGCGGCGCATGGCTTTTCCACCGCGAAAAAGCCAGATTCCTACGACATCTGCTTTATTCCAGACGGTAATACGCAGGCCTTTTTGGGTGCCCGCATTGGGCTACGCCCCGGCATGATCGTGGATCAAGAGGGCACGGAGCTCAAGGAGCACGATGGCGCGTGGAACTACACCATCGGCCAGCGCAAGGGCCTGGACATTAAGGCGCCGGCTGCCGACGGCCGCCCCCGCTACGTCACCGATATTGATGCTGCTACCGGCACGGTTACCGTCGGCGCCCGCGAGGACTTGGCCGTAACCTCGATTCAGGCCGATCGCCTGAAGTACCTCCACCCAAGCATGGATGGGGATTTCGAGTGCGAGGTTCAGGTGCGCGCACACGGCTCCGTGGTGGCATGTACCGCCCACGTTGATCGCGAGGCGGACGAGATGCGCCTCGAGCTCAAGGAGCCGCTATCCGGTGTCGCCCGCGGCCAAGCGGCGGTGCTGTATTTGCCTTCGCCGGACGAGCTGGGAGACATCGTCATTGGCTCCGGCACCATCTGCGGAACTAATTAAGCACGCAGGTGGCAATGAGCCGGTCTAGGGCACGGACATCGATATTGGGGCCAATGTTGATTTTGAATTCGCCGGCCCTAGTCCACAGTTGCAGCTCCGCATTGAGGTCAAGGAGCTTTCCCGCGTTTTCCGTGGACCACATGTTGATGGAGGAATAGGGCAGGGAATACATCTCTACCTTTTTGCCTGTCAGGCCTTGCGCATCGCGGATGATGAGGCGCTTATTGGTAAATACGGCGGCATCGCGGACGGTCTTGAAAGCGCAGACAGGATATTCCTGTTCAGCCAAGACAGTGGAAATGTCCTGAGGGATGTCGCACTCGTTGTAGAAGGTCCAGCCGGAGTATTTTTCCACGCCCATAGTAAGGTTCCTTTCCAAGTGATACGTCGCGTATCGGGTAGATAATTCTGAGAAATAATACTAGCGCCGAGGTGAATATGGACGCTTTTGGCTTAGGCCCTATGCCGGGATACTCCATGAGTGAGGCGGCAGACATCGTGGTGGGGGAGACGGGTGGTCTTCCGCACCTTCCGCAGTTGCCGGACCGCGGGATTCACGCTGGGGCCATTGGGCGAACAGCGGGCTTGTTGGAAGCAGTCTCCATTGACCGCGGACCACGATCGTGGGTACTCAGTGATCGGCCGCAGCTCATCTCGCATTGGATTGGCGACCAGTTGAGCCGGGACCTGGACGAGATTCAGGAGGTGTGGGGCGAGTCAGTTCCGCGCATCAAGGTCCAAGCGGTAGGCCCGTGGAGTTTGGCGGCCGCCGTGGAGCTAGGAAACGGGCACCGCGCGATTACTGATTCAGGTGCGTTCCGGGACCTGTGTGGTGCTTTATTGGCCGGAATTCAGGAACACACGGCGCAGGTGGCACAGCGCTTTGGGGCAGAAGTGCGTGTCCAGCTGGACGAGCCCCTGCTTGCCGACGTCCTTTCAGGCACCCTTCCAGGCACCACCGACTTCGATACGATTAGGGCTGTTCCCGCGGACCAAGTCAATGCGACTTTGGCGGAGTTTGGCGCGGATTACTTACGGCTTCGCGAGCCCTTATGGGAAGTGGCGGCGAAGACGGTGCTGCTCGATTTCGCTGGTCTAGCCTCGCCCGAGCATCTCGATGGCTTGGGGCAGTGGATTGATGGCGGCGCTCGCGTTGGTCTCGGCGTGGCAGGGCACGATGCTCGCACGGAGGCTATTTCTATTGCACAGCACTTCGACCGCATGGGATTGTCGCGGGAGCTAATTCCAGGGCAGGTTGATATCTTCCCGTGGCCGGTGGAAAAGGCCGCGCACAGCTATTCTTTTGCCGCTGAGGTGGCGGGCATCCTCATCCGTGACGTCGGCGATCTTTAATCGACGCGCCCGCGGCTATCCGTGGTGGTGAAGTATTCGCCCATATAGGGAATGACGTAGCGTAGCTTGCCATGTGCGGTGGGTTCGATGAGGTCGGCGTCGATAAGCCGCTGGCGGGTGGCCGACAAGGAGCGCACCGTGCGGTCCATGTGGCCCGCGATGTCTGCGATGGTGGCGATGCCATCGACTTCGACTGCGGCCATCGCTTCTAGGAACTCCCGCTGCGCCGGCGGCAGGGCTAGCGTCGCAGGCTGGTGCACCTGAGCGCCCATGATCGATATTGCATCAGGGGTGATGGAGGCAATTGTCTGCTGGGAAATGCCGCTTTCGTGGTTCCGGCGACTGCGCTCCCACGCTAGTGAGCCGACCAATTGCACGAGGTAGGGATAGCCGCGGGTGAGCGCAGCGGCGTCCGTAATCGCTTCGTGGCTAAACTCCAGCCCTGAGCCCGAGGCTGTATGTTCGAGCGCCTGCTCCGCATTGGCCGGCGACAAGGGGCCGAGCACGAATTTCTGGGCCCGGCGCAGGAAGGTGACCCCGGGCAGGTCCAACAAGTGGTTGACCCCCTGCGGCAGGCCAGCGGCCACCAAGGCGATATCGATTTCATCGCGCACCAAGTCTTGGTAGGCCACGGCGATGGTGGTGAGCTCTTCGACGTCGGCGTCTTGGACCTCATCGATGGTGAGGAGGATGCCGGTTCCCTTTAGCTCGGCGGAAAGCTCGCGTAGGCGGGTATTCAACGTGGGGGCGAAGCGGTCTTCCTTCTGGTGGTCGAAGCCAATCGATCCTACGCCGCCGATGCCGATGCGGCTGACCTTCTTCTTATCGCTGGGCGAGAGCCGCTCGAGGAGCCTCGGAATCGTGGTGTTGACCAGTTCCTCCACCATGGTGGAGCGCCCGGAGGCGCGTAGCGTTACCCAACCGCGCGCTTCAGCAATATCTTCCAACTCGTTGATAAGGACCGTTTTGCCGATGCCCCTAGCTCCGCTTAGCACCATGGACCGGGAGGCATTGCCTGCTGAACCATCGAGGGCAGTGCGGAAACTATCGAGCACGACGCCGCGGCCGACCCAGAACAGGGGAGGGGCGCCGAATGTCGGGCGGAATGGGTTGTCCATGCGGTTAGTGTAACCCGTTTTGTCGGAGATTTGGGAGACTTTCGGCTCGAAGTGGAGATTTGGGAGACTTTAACTGATGAGTGGCCACGCCGTCGAGACATCCGAGGCATCGCGGCCCTTGCCTTCCAGGTATTTCTTAAATGCAGTCCGATCCTCGTACCACTTGACGGCTTGGAACTCCATGAGCTCGTTTTCATCCATCTGTGCCAGGTTGGGGTAGTGCTGGCGTACCTGCTTCCACGCCACGCGGGCGGCCGCTAGGGCGTCGGCAGTAGCTTCGTGGGCGTTGCCCAACTCGACGCCATAGTGTTCGCACACTGCGCCAAGGGTTCGTTTTCCTTTTCGCCACTTATCGCTGACGCGGTCGATCACATAGGGGTCATAGACCGGGCCGGTTACCGTGAAATCGCCAGTGAGGCTGCGCAACACCGTGAGATCAAAGGCAGCGTTATAGACAATGAGCGTCAGGCCGTCCTCCCACGCGGCCTTGATGGCTTCGACCGTATCTTTTAGAACATCCTCATGTGGTCGCCCCTCTGCGCGAGCCTTTTCCGTGGTGATTCCATGGACATTGGTCGCTTCCTGTGGAATTTCGATTCCGGGATCGGCTAGGTGCTCAATTTTTTGCACATCGCGGCCGTCAATGCGGACTAGGGCAGAGGTAACAATGCGGGCTTGTTTAGGGTTGGCCGAGGTGGTCTCAAGGTCGAAGGCGAGCATGCGGGAGGCGTCGAAATTCATGATCCATACCTTAGTAGCTAGCCCCGACACGAGGGATAGCTACACTTGGGCAGCGTGACTAATCCAGTTGATCTGCACCGTGAATGGAACGACCTCGCGCAGGAAGTGCGCCGCCACCGCAATCTGTACTACAACGGTGAGCCGGCTATTCCCGACGCCGACTTTGATGCACTCTTTCAGCGCCTTCTTGCGCTAGAAGAAGAGCACCCAGAGCTTGCCGTGCCTGATTCGCCCACCCAGCAGGTAGGCGCCGCTCCGAGCGGCGGCGAAGATATTGAGCACCTTGAGCGCATGATGAGCTTGGACAATGTTTTTAGCGCTGGCGAGATGCAGGATTGGTTGGATAGAACTCCGGCACAAACTTATCTCACCGAGCTGAAGATTGATGGTTTGTCTATCGACTTGGTTTATCGTGATGGGCGCTTGACCACCGCCGCGACTCGTGGCGACGGCACGGTGGGCGAGGAGATTACTGCCAATGCCCGCGTAATCGAGGATATTCCGCATGAGCTTACGGGAACTGCTGAATACCCTGTCCCGGCGCTTATCGAGATCCGCGGCGAGGTATATATGCGACCCGAAGACTTCGGGGAGATTAATGAGGAACGCGCGGCTGATGGCAAGGATAAATTTGCCAACCCGCGCAATGCCGCGGCTGGTGGACTTCGCATGAAGGATCCCGCCGAGGTGAAAAAGCGCCGCCTGAAAATGGTGTGCCACGGCTTGGGTGCGCGCGAGGGATTCTCGCCCAGCTCACAGCACGATGCCTATAAGGCGATTGCGGCTTGGGGGCTACCCGTTTCCCCGTATACCAAGCAGGTGCACTCGGCCAAAGAGGTTCAGGAAGAGGTGGCGCATTGGGCAGAACACCGCCACGACGCCATCTTTGAAATGGACGGACTCGTAGTCAAGGTGGATGATTTGGCTTCGCAGCGCGCACTTGGTTCGACTTCCCGCGCGCCGCGCTGGGCCATTGCCTATAAGTATCCGCCGGAAGAAGTGACCACGAAACTCAA
Organism: Corynebacterium sp. c3Ub_189; assembly: GCF_039907195.1. Taxonomy (NCBI): domain Bacteria; kingdom Bacillati; phylum Actinomycetota; class Actinomycetes; order Mycobacteriales; family Corynebacteriaceae; genus Corynebacterium; species Corynebacterium sp. c3Ub_189. Next base: position 140,822 of record NZ_JASBOF010000005.1, read on the forward strand.
GAATATTGAGGTGGGGGTAGGCCGTACTGGGCGAGTAACGCCTTTCGCCATTATGGAGCCGGTCTTTGTCTCCGGTTCCACGGTGTCTATGGCAACCCTGCACAACCAATCCGAGGTCAAGCGCAAGGGCGTGCTCATCGGGGATACCGTCATTATCCGCAAGGCGGGCGAAATTATTCCGGAGGTCCTTGGGCCGGTGCGCGAGCAGCGCGATGGCAGCGAGTATGAGTGGACCTTCCCAGAGAACTGTCCCGCGTGTGGTACGAAATTGGCCCCGCAGAAGGACGGCGACGCCGATTGGCGTTGCCCCAATACACAGTCCTGTCCGGCGCAGCTCTCGGCACGATTGGAGTATCTGGCTTCTCGCAAGGCGCTGGATATTGAGGCTTTGGGCGAGAAGGGCGCGATGGATCTGATCGACAACGGCATTCTCGTCGATGAATCGGAGCTTTTTGAGCTCACTGCGGAAAAGCTTTTGTCCTCAGATGTCTATACCGCAAAGAAGGACACCAAAGACAAGCGCTCTAAGAGGGAGGGCAACGTCAAGGTCAACACGGCAGGCCAGAACTTGCTAAACAACTTGGAGGAGGTCAAGGGTCGCGACTTTTGGCGCGTCTTGGTCTCGCTGTCTATACGTCACGTGGGCCCGATTGCGGCTCGGGCGCTTGCTTCCCGCTATGGATCCATGGACAAGCTGCGCGCCGCAAAGACAGACGAGCTTGCTGAGGTCGATGGCGTGGGCATGACCATCGCGCAATCCTTCCACGATTGGTTCGAGGTGGATTGGCATCGCGCGATTGTGGACAAATGGGCTGCTGCGGGCGTGGCCATGGAGGTAGCGGCCGAGGATCACAAGGAGCAGACCCTCGAGGGCCTTACCATTGTGGTTACCGGCAGCTTGGAGAACTTCACCAGGGATTCCGCGAAAGAGGCTATTGTTTCTCGCGGCGGCAAGGCCACCGGTTCGGTGTCGAAGAAAACCTCGTACCTCGTTGCCGGCGAAAATGCTGGCTCGAAGGAGGATAAGGCTCGCGAGCTGGACATCCCGATTCTCAGCGAAGCGCAATTCCAGCAACTACTAGAAACCGGCGAAGCCTAATTTGCTGTTGTTATTTGAGGAAGCTGCCCAAGATGGTGCCGATATGTCCTAGGTGCTCCACCTCGGAGGCGAGGTAATCAGGGCCACCGGTGCGGCCCATGGCGATAACTAGGCCGGTATCGCCCAATGGGGCGGCGGCCAAGGCGGAATCGAGAAGCGACCAACTTTCCGGAATCCATGCATCGCGCTCGGGGCTGAGCACGCGCGCGCTTTCAACCTCGATATCGTGCGGCACGGTTCCATCATCTTCGGGGGCGGCGTTGGAGGAGGCAACTCGGTGGATGGGCTCGTTATTGTCGATGACGATTGCCCATGTCGAGGTCAACGCCCTTGGGATCGCAGCAACTACTTCTTCCATGGCCGCAGTGACATTGGTGGCATGAGCTACGCGCGCGAGCAGCTCAATCTGGCCGCGGCGGTCTACTCGGCCGCTAAACGGGCGGATGGAGTCAATTTCCACGCCGTCCACGGAAGAGGCGGCGGTGATAAGGACATCGGCCATGGCGCCTTGGGGCAGTTCAATGACGATGTCATCCATGACCGTTCCGTCGGGGAAGTTTTCTACGATGTCGACTGACTGGATATTGCCGTCGACGAGTCCAAAGGCGTCGGCAAGCTGGCCCAAGCTGCCAGGGGAATCGGGGAGCAGTACACGGATCAAAAAGGACATGGTCTCGCACGCTTTCGGTTGTTTGTAGTCCCGAACATGATACGTGCGTCACAATGGCGGCTTCAAGCAACGCAAATTTGGGGTGACGCGGCAGCCGTCGCGGTAGGTGCAGTACCATGGGTCGTTAGCAATTCACATAGTACATGCTTAGTGTGAATATTTTTCACGGGCATGTCGATTATGCAGATAAAGGATGGAGTTCGCGTGTCTGAGATTTCGCGTGATGAGGTAGCCCACCTCGCCAAGCTTTCCCGCCTGGCCCTCAGCGAGGAAGAGCTAGCCCAGTTTGCAACGCAGATTGATGAAATTGTTGATTCCGTTTCCGCGGTAGGAAACGTGGATACCGAGGGTGTGGAGCCGATGAGTCACCCGCACTCCGTGGACGCCCCGATGCGCGAGGACGTTATTGTGCGCACCCTTACTGCAGAACAGGCCTTGGACCAGGCGCCGGCCGTAGAAGATGAGCGCTTCGTCGTGCCACAGATTTTGGGAGGAGAATAAATGTCTAACCTGACCGTTCCTGCGGAGGGCTTGACCTCCCTGACCGCCGCCGAGCTGGCGGAAAAGATTCATTCCCGTGAAATTACCTCCCGCGAGGTCACCCAGGCCTTCCTGGATCGCATTGCAGAGACCAATGAGGAACTTAACTCCTTCCTGCACGTGGGTGCGGAAGAAGCCCTCGCGGCTGCCGACGCCGTGGATAAGGCCCTCGATGCCGGCGAAGAGCCTGCCTCTGGTCTGGCAGGCGTGCCGCTGGCTCTGAAGGACTTGCTCGTTACCACCGATGCGCCAACCACGGCGGCGTCCAAGATGCTGGAAGGCTACGTTTCTCCCTACGACGCCACCGTGACCAAGCGTCTGCGCGAGGCCGGAATTCCCATCCTGGGCAAGACCAACCTGGATGAGTTTGCCATGGGTTCTTCCAATGAAAACTCCGCCTTTGGCCCAGCGCATAACCCTTATGACACGGAGCGCACCCCGGGCGGCTCGGGCGGCGGTACCGCCGCTGCACTTGCTTCCGGCCAGGCGCCGCTTGGCATCGGTACCGATACCGGCGGCTCTATCCGCCAGCCAGCCGCGCTGACCAATACTGTGGGTGTTAAGCCAACCTACGGCACCGTGTCCCGCTACGGCCTTATTGCTGCTGCATCTTCCCTGGATCAGGCCGGCCCCTGTGGCCGCACCGTCCTGGATACCGCGCTGCTACACGAGGTCATCGCCGGCCACGATGCCTTCGATGCGACCTCCGTGGATAAGCCGGTAGCACCGGTTGTCGCCGCCGCCCGCGAAGGTGCCAAGGGCGACCTCTCTGGTGTCAAGGTGGGCCTCATCAAGCAGTTTGAGCGCGATGGCTGGCAGGAAGGCGTGATGGAGAATTACCACGCCGCCGTCGATCAGCTGCGCGAGCAGGGTGCCGAAATTGTTGAGGTTGATTGCCCGCACTTTGATGACGCCCTGGCGGCGTACTACCTGATCATGCCGTGTGAGGTCTCGTCCAACCTGGCACGTTTCGATGGCATGCGCTATGGCCTGCGTGCGGGCGATGACGGCTCCCACTCCGCGGAGCAGGTCATGTCCCAGTCTCGTGCGGAGGGCTTTGGCCCCGAGGTAAAGCGCCGCATCATGCTGGGCACCTATGCGCTGTCCGTGGGCTACTACGACGCCTACTACCTGCAGGCGCAGCGCGTGCGTACCCTTATTGCGCAGGACTTTGCCCGTGCCTTCGAGCAGGTTGACGTGCTCGTTTCCCCGACTACCCCGACCACCGCATTCAAGCTGGGGGAGAAGGCCGAGGATCCCATGGCAATGTACAACTTTGACCTGTGTACGCTGCCGCTGAACCTGGCCGGCCTGTGCGGCATGTCCGTGCCGTCCGGTTTGGCTAGCGATACCAACCTGCCGACTGGCCTGCAGATCATGGCGCCGGCCTTCGAGGATGACCGCCTCTATAAGGTGGGCGCTGCCTATGAGGCTGGCCGCGATAAGTAAATCGCTGCCTGTGGAGTCCCTGACGATTCCATAAGGGTTTCTTTACCCCCGTTGAATTTAAATTCGGCGGGGGTAAATTATTGGGTATGCATTTCAAAAAGACCGCACTACTTTCGCTGTCCGCCGCTGCGCTGATGGGCGCTGGAGCTGCCAACGCTGCGCAGGTCCCCGACATCGATCCGGGGTTTAGCATGACAGCGCCGACTCAGTCTGACCTGATTTCTCCGCTCCCGGAGGGAGCAGAGAAGCTGGAGCCTCACATTGAAGGACAGACCATCACCGGCGAGCTCCACTCCGTTAAGGAAGATGGCAAGCTGAGCGTCACCTTTGCCAAGGACCGCACCTTGGCGGTCAATGATGGCTGCAATACCTACACCACTACCTACGAGGTGGCCAAGGACGGCACCATCAGCGTGGGCGAGTTCAATTCCACCCGCGCGGCCTGCGACGAGCATACGCAGCAGCTTTCCGACGCCCTTCGCGGCCTCCTCGAATCCAACCCCTCCTTCTATAACCTCCCCGGCGGCACCGTTGCCTTGGGTAGCGAGAATGCTGCGGTTGAGTTCACGGTAGCCAAGTAGAAACTAGCGACACGCAGGATAAAAGTATGCGCACCATGTCTAGGGACGTGGTGCGCATTTGTGTGGGTGGGGACTATTTGGCGTCGGAAAGCGCATAAGCCGCGCCCGCCGAAGCCGCGGTGACGCTGAGTACTGCCGGCCACGCTCCGATCTTCTTGGCCAGCGGGTGGGAGGCGCCGAATGCACCCACGTAGAGCGCGCACAGGCCGGCGGTGGTAGCCGGGGTGGTTTTCTTGGCCCAAGAGCGACCCGCCCATACACCGGCAGCGGCGAGGATCACGCCACCCAGCGGGCGAATGCCGGTCTCGCGGGCCGTGACCCAGCCACCGATGAGGCCGAGGGTGACGGTGGTGGCGGTAGAAACGTCTTGGGGCTTTTTAATATCGATCATGGACATGCAGCCAGTCTAGGTCGATATTTCTCGGCCCGCTAGACTCTAAGGCCATGACTGTGGAGACGCATCTGCCGCCCGAGCGCCAAGCATGGCGCGCCATGTTTGCACTGTCCCTCGGATTCTTTGTATCCCTGCTGGACCAATCCATGGTGGCGGTGGCGCTTCCTGACCTGCAACGCGAATTGAACGCAGGGGTAAACCACACCATGTGGGTATCCGCGGCCTATTTGTTGGCTGTTGTGGTGCCGCTGCTCTTTGCCGGCCGCTTAGGCGATGTTTTAGGCCAGCGCCGGATGTTCTGTTTGGGCGTGGGCATTTTCGGGCTGGGAGCAGTGGCGTGTGCCGTGGCTCCCACAGTGGAAGTGCTCATTGCGGCGCGTGCCGTGCAAGGCGTGGGTGCGTCCCTCCAGATGCCACAGGCCATGTCCGTTATCAATCGCATCTTTGCACGTGAGCGCCGTGGGCGCGCACTGGGTGTGTGGGGCGTCATCGGCTCGGTAGCGGCACTTGCCGGTCCACTCGCTGGTGGCTTTCTGGTCGGGCACTTCGGGTGGCAGGCCGCCTTTTGGGTACACGTTCCCTTCGTGGTGCTAGCCATTGTCTTCGCGCTGTTGTGGGTGCCTGAGCTGCCCACGACCGCGCAGTCTATCGATGCGCCCTCGGCCATTGTTTCGCTCATCGCCTTGGCGGCAATCGTCTTTGGTATTCAGCAGGGCCCGGTGCTTGGCTGGGGATGGACCATTTGGCTGATCCTGCTCGCCGGAGTTGCCGCTAGCGTCTGGTTTGTGCGATTGCAGGCTACTGCCGAATCTCGCGGGGCCAGCCCACTGGTGCCGCTGGCGCTATTTAGTGACCGCAATTACCTGGCGGGCTCGGTAGGCATCATCGCAATGGGGTTTATGGCGGCCGCGGTGATGCTCCCCATTATGTTGTGGCTGCAGACCATGCAGGGAGTGCCTGCGGGCGAAGCCGGCATCATCGTGGCTCCCATGGCGCTGGTATCCCTCCTGATATCCCCGCTCGCCGGAATCATGGCGGACTATGTTAATCCGCGGATCCTGGGGGTGTTGGGATTTTCCATCCTGATACTTTCGCTCCTTGCGGCATGGTGGGTCATGCAGGTCGACGCCCTTCCGTGGGTCCTCGGTCTGCCCATTGCCGGGCTCGGCGTGGGACAGTCCTTCATTTGGGGTTCCAACGCAGCTACCACCTTGCGCGATATCTCGCCGGAGCTTATGGGCGCTGCCTCCGGTGTGTATAACACCTCCCGCCAGGTGGGTTCCGTGGTGGGAGTTGCCCTGGTATCCGCAGTTATGCAAACGGGTAACCCAGAGGCGGCAATTATTAATTCGCTGCTCGTCATCGTGGCTGCGCTGGTGGTTGGCCTGGTTTCTGCCCTAGGTTTTAGGGACACTC